>NZ_AQXL01000118.1 GCF_000376225.1 Effusibacillus pohliae DSM 22757 | reverse complement strand
CGATCATTACGACCAACCTGTCGTTTGAGCGCTGGGGCGAAATCTTTCAGGATCCGGTCATGACCGCCGCCATGATTGACCGGTTGACGCATCAGTCGTACATCGTCAACATGAACGGCAATTCATACCGGATGAAAGAAACGAAGGAGTGGCTGTCGAAGCAACAGTTGGCTTAATCTCAAGAAAAAAATCCGAAGGGGAATTACCGCCATCTGTAAGTTCTCTGTTTCACAGGTGGGGGAAAATTAAATGAGCGAATGGCGGAATTTTGGGTTGACAAATACACCAAGGCTTGCAAAAACGCCAAACCTTTTATTTAACCTGAACGACAATACTACCGTTCAGCTTGTCATCAATGTAGACGTCAAAGCGCCAAAGACCACTTGTTGGTAAAGAAATAAGCGAGGGGGAAGAAGCTGGTACTCCCCAATTTTCTCCACTAAGAAAATCACCAGAAAGAACGGTTTGCTGGGCGCCTTTTTCACTTGTTGCGACCACTTTAAATCTTGCCAATGATTTCGTCTTTGTTTCCCCAAAATAACCACATATACTTTTGGGATTGTCCTGCAACAAACGGATGGGCGCTCATGGCTACCCGACCTTTTTCACCAAACCATGGAACAGGAATGACTTTACCTTCTCCGTCTTTCGCAGACAATTCAAATGTAGGACTCACTTGCCAATTTCCTTTGGGTTGGATTGTGCTCAATTTTCTTTGTTTTGCAGTGTGTTGGTTGGTTCGGTACTTGTGCATCCCATGGCTATAAGAGCAGCGGTAAAAATAATTGGAAACATCCGGATACTAACCACCTCGAATATTTAGACGCACTGAACAAGCAGATGGTTACACCCGCCTTCGCTACACACTGTTTATTTGTCGGTGCATTCAATGAAAAATCACGATCCGGGGGATTTTTTTGGCGACAATCGATCACCATTCCTGCCTGTTTTTGTGAAGCGGCGTCAACGCTCTCCCCATCCCGAACGCCAGCAGAGCTGAGACGGCAAACAGGACGGCTGCCGTACCGTAAGCCAACCGCACCCCGAAAGCATCGGCCACACCCCCCATCAATGTGACGGACAAGCCAAACGTCGCATAACTGACAGTTCCTTGTGCGGCATACACTTTCGGCAGCAACGACAGTTCCACATTCGTCTGAAAAATCGTCCTTTGCGCAATATCCCGCAACTGAAACGCAGGCCCCATCAACACGCAGAGCGCCAATGCGAGCCACGGCGTCGAAGTCATCGCGTACCAGAAGGTGAGCAAACTGACACTGAACGAACCGGCGATCATCGACAGCACGAGCTGCCGGTTGACCCATTTGGACAATTTTAGCACCAACAGTCCGCCAAGGATGGTTCCTGCATAATAACTGGCGTTGATAAAACCGAACCAGCTTTCCCCCTGTTGCAACACTTCCCCCACATAGACGATGATGATGCCGGCAATCCAAACGCCGTTCGCGATTCCCTCGATCACGTCCATCATCGTCACCAGGCGGAGAACCGGGGATTTCCAGATCGTGATCCAGCCTTCCTGCAGCGATTCGCGCTTGGAGACCGTTGCCGATTTGCCGGCTTGCCTGCCCTGATCGTCGCCCACCAGCCGGAGCGAAACGGTGGACGCCAGCAACAACGCAAGCGACAGCCAGAGCGTCGGGTTCCAGCCGAGCCAACTGATCATCATGCCGCCCAATGCCCATGCTGCCATCTGCACGCTTTGATCGGCCGTCGCCAACAGGCTGTTCGCCTTCACCAATTGACCCGGTTCCACCAATCGCGCCACCAGCGAATTTCGGGCAGGGGTGGTCCATCCTTTGAGAAACGCGATGCCAAATACAAGCCCAAACAAAATTGGAACCTGCGCGCCCGCGCCTCCCACTGCAAAAAACAGCGCGAGGATCAGTACCAACAGCGACTCTCCCAACTGGCTGCCGGTCAATACGCTGTGCAAGCGAAACCGGTCGATCACCAGCGGGGCCACCATGCCGCTGAGCAGCAGCGCGCTCACGCGAAAAATCGGCACCATCCCCGTGACGATCGCCGATTTCGTCGCATCGAACAAAAATGTGAGGATTGACATGAGCACCAGCACATCCGCCAGGTTGGCAAGCGCCTGCCCCGCCAACAAGAATCGAAAAGAGGCGTTCGATCGCATTGGCTGTTCCCCTTTTTGCAAAAGTTGCGAGAGAGATAAGTATACCACGTATTGTCAGATCGTTCTGTGATGCAACCTCTGGAAAAATCGAATTGATTCGTACGGCAACCTAAACCGCATGATTTTCACGGGCAGCGGCCGAAAAAGGGCATCCGCCCAGCACCCTTGGATAGACGGCTGACATATGGTAAATCGTCTAGTACTCCCTATCGCAAGGAGGGTTCAAGCGTTGCATCCTCAGATACGTGCCTACCGCCCTTATGTCAGTCCGTTTGACCCGTGTCCGCCGCAAGCTGTGAAAACATACGTAGTGCCGCCGAACCTGTTTTTAGGATATCAGCCCCCGAATCTTCCCCAGTTTCCGCCGCTGGAAGCGTTGCGGCACGGCGTGCTGTGGCCGATTTTGTACAGTCCTTATCACGGTCGTGGAGATCGCAGGGAAACGAGGGATGCCGAATGAGCGATCAAAGACAGATGGACGCCCGTTATTACCAATTGTTGGAACAGCTGCAGGCGATCGATTTTGTGTTGGTGGAATTGAACCTGTATCTGGATACCCATCCGAACGATGCGCAAGCGATCCGGCAATACAACCAGCATGTGCAGGAACGTTGGAAACTGGCACAGGAATTTGAATGTCACTACGGTCCGCTGACCCATTTCGGGCACAGTTATTCGGACGCTCCCTGGCAGTGGAGCGAAGGTCCGTGGCCGTGGGAAGTGTAGAAGCAAAGGAGGAAGCCGGCTGTGTGGATCTATGAGAAAAAACTGCAATACCCGGTTCGCGTCAGCAAATGCGATCCTCGGATGGCAAAATTTCTGCTGGAACAGTACGGTGGGGCGGACGGCGAACTGGCAGCGGCGCTTCGCTATCTGAACCAGCGGTACACGATCCCGCCAAAAGTGGTAGGTCTGTTGACAGATATAGGCACCGAAGAATTCGCTCATCTCGAAATGATTGCGACGATGGTGTACAAACTGACGAAGGATGCGACGCCGGATCAGATGCGGGAGGCCGGGTTGGGGGACCATTACGTGAACCACGACAAGGCGCTTTTTTACAGCAATGCGGCCGGTGTGCCCTGGACGGCCACCTATATCCAGGCAAAGGGTGATCCGATCGCTGACCTGTACGAAGACATTGCGGCCGAGGAAAAAGCGCGCGCTACGTATCAATGGCTGATCGACATGACAGACGATGTCGACTTGCAGGACGGTTTGAAGTTCCTGCGCGAACGCGAGGTGATTCACTCGCAAAGATTCCGTGAGGCGGTCGAGATTCTGAAAGAGGAACAGGGACGGAAAAAGTTCTTCTGACGGTAAAAACGCTGATGATCCATCAGCGTTTTTACAATTGGCCGGTTTTGTACAAGTACTGCAGGTACAGCATATAACCGGCGCCTCCCAGGCCGAACAGCAAACAGAGCAGCAGGACCGCTTTGTCGCGCGCTCTCATTTTTCGCCGTTGCCCCATATCTCGCACCTCCTCGGACGATGGGTCGTGGGCAAACGCACAGCCCGTCGGCCGGTAACAGCAACTCCCCCTTAATCCGCTGCGTGTCGGTGGCATCCGGATCGGCGAGCACACGTTCCGGGCAGCAACTCGCTCCCACAAGCCGCCGGGGCCGCGTTTCCCGCATGCACTCGTATCAAACAGTATTGCCGACCGCTCGCCGGAATAGGCAGTTCAGCAAAGGTAACTCAGCTAAAAGCGCCTGCCACATCGCCCAGCAAAGTGACGCTGCGCTTCGCAGCTTGCTCCGAGTACTTCGCAGGGGCCCCGTGTGTCGCAACGCCGAATTGATCTGGACACGCATCAAAAAAGACGTGTCGAACGACACGTCCTCCGCACAACTTATAGCAGCTTATGATTGCACTCCGGAAGGTTGCTGTTCAGCCACCCGGCACGCTTCGCACAATCCATAGAATTCCAGACGATAGGAGCGGATTTCAAAACCGGTGCGGCCGGCACCCGGCGGCCAGATGTTCGCAATCCCGGGAGACTCCACATCCGTCACGGAACCGCACCGCTCGCACACCAGATGCGCATGTTCCGTTTCATTCCCGTCAAATCGGCTGGACCCGTCGCCATACGACAACTCACGGATGACTCCCAGTTTGGTTAACGTATGCAGGGTATTGTAGACGGTGGCAAGGGATATCCCGCCCAACGCTTTCGAGACAGCATGGTGCACCTGTTCGGCCGTCGGGTGATCGTGCGTTTCTTTCAAATAACGCAGGATCCATTGCCGCTGCGGCGTCAACCGCACCCCGTTGGCGCGAAGCTGGGCGATCGTTTCTTCAAATCCCATGCGTTGCATCGTCTTCACCTACCCTTCAAGCCATTTTATTATTATTCTAATCTGTTTCTTCCCGTGATGTCAAACGCAAGGCTCCTTTTGCGATCGTCAACAGCGGCAACATCCAAACAAAAAACGCATAGGGCCAATACGTTGTCGCAGCGATGCCGATCGCCGTAGCACAGAGGATGGAGTGCAGATTCCAGGGAATCAAAACGGCCGCAACCACTCCCGAATCGGCCAGCGCCGTCGCCAGCCTAACCGGTGGCTCGCCCAGTTCCCGATACTTTGCTTGCAGCATGCGGCCCGGGATCAGCACCATCAGCGTCTGATTGCAAAAAATCAGCCCGGCTGCAATCGAGATCAATCCGGTGGCGACAAGCAAACTCCCCTGCCGTTTGATCGGTTCCAACACCCCGCCGATCAGCCGGTCCATCATGCCGGACATTTCCAGAATCCCGTTCAACGCCCCGGCGGTCAGAATGATCGACACCACATGCATCATGTGCCAGACCCCGCCGCCCTCCAAAAGAACACTGCCGTCAGGCGCCTTGATCGAAAATCCGTTCCACGCGATCGAAGCGATCTCCTGCAACGAACGGCCCTGAACCGTGCAAGCGAGGACCGCCCCCAACACGATTCCCAAAGCCAAATTAATGCGGATCGGAACCCGGCAGGCAACCAAGAGCATCACCAAGGCCGGCGGAATCAGCACCCACCAGGGGAGTTGAAAAACGGAACTCAGCTTGCGGACCGCCTCCGCTCCCCCCTGCACGGAAGTATGCGGATCCACCGCTTGGTAGCCCAGCCAGGCGTACAACAAGAGGCAGATGAAAAACACCGGAGTGCCCGAGCGAACGATCGACCGAAACGTCTCGTCCGACTTCATCCCGACCGTCGCCGCCAACAAGTGAAGTGTGCCCGATAGCGGCGATGTCCGGTCCCCCACCATTGCCCCGGAAATCAAAGCACCTCCGATCAGACCGCTCGGAATCCCAATTGCCTGCGCCATGCTCGCCAACGCGATGCCCATCGTCGACAGTGTGCCGACCGATGTCCCCAGCAACATCGACATCATAAAGGCAAGCAGAAAAGCGGTCACCACCAGATATTGCGGCACCACGAGCTGAATCCCGTAAACGATCAGACCGGCGACCGTGCCGCTGGCCATCCAGACGGCGATCAGGCCGCCGATTAAAAGCAGAATGATGACGACGATCGAGGTGCTTGTCATCCCACGATAGCTGGCTGCCAACAGAGAGCGCAGTGAAAACCCGTGCCTGTTGGCGATCACCAGCGCGGTCAACCAGCCCGCCAGCAATGCGCAGTAAATCGGCAGCTGAAACAGAAATAGCGCGGCGAACAGCGACGACACAGCGACGACAAACGGCAGAGCGGATAGCCCCAATGAGATTCTATGCGCTCTCCCGGGTTCCATGACGTCCGCTCACTCCCGCCGACAAAATAAAACGCATCGCATCCTCGCTGGAAATGGCGAGCAGTTCCACATCCTGTTTCGGAACCAGCACGGTGACTCCCGCCATCTGAAACGATTGCGGCAGATAGACGGCAATGTGTCCGTCCAAATCGGCAGACAATTTTTCCAGCTCCTCCGCTGTTACGAATCCCAACAACCGCAGCGAACTGTTCGGGATCCGCACCAGCGCCACCTTCGTAAAGGAACGTTTCTCTCCGAACACCGATTCAATCGTTTCCTTCGCAATCGAATAGATGCTTTTCAGGACCGGCATCCGTTCGATCAGTCGTTCAAACAGTTGCAAAAGCGATCGGGAGACATACTGTGTCGCCAACCAGCCGACCAGCGTAATCAGCATGAGGGTGACCAACAGGCCGACACCCGGTATGTATCCATCGCCCATCCGTGCTTTCAAATAGCGCCCCAATAAATTGTCCGAAAACTCGAATACCTGCACCACAATGTACAGCACCAACGCAATCGGGGCGGTTGTAATCAAGCCATTGACAAAATACTTCATGAACCGTTTCATGCGCCGCCTCCTCCAAAAGACCTATGACTCTATTCAGTTTACCTTGCCGGGCCAGTTCCAGTAAACTATAGTCAGTGCGTTGAGCAGCAGGTCATTTTCGGATCCCCACGAAAGGAATAGGAATTCGCTGCGAAGTTTTATGCCACTTTCGCGGGAATCCTTTAGGAGGATCAAACGAGATGGATCCAAGAATCGTTGCAGCCTATATGCAAATCAGGTCATTGCAAGCGATGCCGTTCGCTTCTGAACAACCGGCAGCCGCGGCCGGCCTGTTCAGCGAATACCTGCAACAGTTGCTGGCAGACGCTCTGACGGAAACGGCAGACGACGGTGCGCCTCCCACTGTTCGAATGGAGCCGCAACCTGCAAACGGGCACACTTCATGGCTGCCCTTAACGGCAACCCCCGTTATGCGCAACATTTCCGCTGTGCCGCAGTCTACCGCAAACATCGACCACCTGATCGAACAATCGGCAGCCCGGCACGGAGTCGATGCCAACCTGATCAGGGCGGTCATCCGGCAGGAGTCCAATTTTTGCCCCGACGCCACTTCTCCGGTCGGGGCGATGGGGTTGATGCAGCTGATGCCGTCGACCGCGAGATCGCTGGGAGTGACAAACGCCTACGACCCGGCACAAAATATCGACGCCGGTACCCGCTACCTGAAACAATTGCTGGATCACTACAATGGTAATGTCGCGCTTGCCCTGGCCGCCTATAACGCAGGGCCCGGCAATGTCGACAAATTCAACGGAATTCCACCGTTTTCCGAAACGCGCGCCTATGTGGCAAACATTCTGCGCCACTATCAGGCACAAGCCTGAGCAAAAAACGATCGCCCCTCCCCCGTGTTTGCACGTTGAAAGCGACCCCCGCCATCACCTGCTCCGTGTCCGCACGTTGAGGGGCAATCCCGCCAGCGCCTCTCCCCGTGTTTGCCGGCTGGGAGAGGCGCTGTCACATGCCGGCGGCATCGCCAGCCATCCGATCAACTGTACTGCTCAACTATACTGCGGAACCAGCTTCTTCCGCTTGTTGACGTACGCATCGGCACCCATCGCCGCGATCGCACCGTCAGCAGCCGCAACCACCGCCTGCTTGACAGGCGTCCGCCGCGCATCACCCCCGGCGAACACACCGTCGAGGTTCGTCCGCAGGAACTCGTCGACGACAACGTAGCCGTCCTTGTCCCGCTTCACTTCATCGCCGAGAAAATCGGTGTTGGGCTTGTTCCCCGCCAGGTAGAAGAACACGCCGTCGAGCTCGTACATTTCCTGTTCGCCGTCCGGTTTCTGCACCAACACCCCCTCGAACTTGTCGGTGCCGATCACTTCGCGTACACGGTGCTGCCACAACACTTCGATGTTGCGGTACGGTTCGACCGCCTTGATATCCGCCTCCCCCTGCAGCTTCTTCGTCGGAATGAAGAAATACACCTGCTTGGCGAACTTGGCGAGGGCGATCGTTTCCGTCAGCGCCTCTTCGTTGTCGCCCGACACGCCGACAATCCGATCCTGGAAAAACGCGCCGTCACAGGTCGAGCAGTAGCTGACGCCGCGGCCGGTGAACTCTTCTTCGCCTCTGATTTTTTTGTTGTTGCCGCGCGCGCCGACCGCGATAAACACCGTTTTCGCCTTGATCGTGCCTTCCGGAGTTTTCAGTTGCTTGATCTCGTCCTGCAGATGGACCGATAACACCTGCGTGCGCACGAACGTCGCGCCAAAACTGACCGCTTGCCGACGGATCCGGTCGACCAGTTCCAGTCCGGTCAGTTCCTCGCTGACACCCGGGTAGTTGGCGATTTTATGCGTAATCGCCAGCGCCCCCGCACCGGGCGCCTTGTCGAGTACAATCGTCTTCAGGCGTCCGCGCGCCGCATATACGGCTGCCGACGAGCCCGCGGGACCGGAACCGATGATCGCCAGATCGTAGACCTCGTTGAACATGTCTTCCGACAGCGCCGAGAAAATATCCGATGTCTCTTTGCCTGGATCGTTTTTCCTGGCGGTCGCCTCTTCCTGAATACCCAGATAGTCTTTCATCTTGTTCGGCCGGTAGCCAATGAACGCTTCCCCGTCAATAAAAGTGACGGGTGTCGAGAAGATTCCTTTTTCGTGCAGGTCATGAAAATAATCCGGATTGACCGTTACATTCCGCTCTTCATATACGATTCCCCAATTTTGCAGGTCTTTTTTGATTTTCTCACAGTAAGGACAACCGGTGCTCGAGTACAAAATCGCTTTTTTCATCAGATAGCCTCCCCTGTATCTCCCATCTGCGGATACTTTTGATGGGACACGTCTTATCGTTTCCAACCACTGATCCTCTCTTTATTTTAGAGTAATTCTAATATTATATTTACTTTATAAAAGAATTCCGCATCTGTCAATCTGGTAACCGGGAAATGTAATCGCGCACACATTTCCCGCAATGATCAACCGATCTGAACAAAAAAGAGGCCCTGTCGCCAAATAGGGCCTTCCATCCGATTGTTTCTTTACAGAAAATAAAACCCAATCCCGATAATCAAATACGCGCCAAGCGCCATCACGCCTTCCAACCAGTTCGATTCCCCGTCGTTTGCCAAAAAGGCGGTCAACAGGACGGACAATGTCATGGCCGCAAGCTCCGGCCAGGAGAACACGAGCGGCAACGGTTTGGCGATCAACCAGCCGGCAAACACCAGCACGGGAGCGACAAACATGGCGATTTGCAACGAACTGCCCACCGCAATTTCAAGCGATACGTCCATCCGGTTTTTCCAGGCCATTAAAATCGCCGAACTATGCTCCGCCGCATTGCCGATGATAGCGACGATGATCACCCCGATAAACACTTCCGACCAGCCGAGCGTATGGGACACGGTCTCGATTGTATGCACCAGGATTTCCGACACGTAGCCGACCGCCACCGTAGATGCCGCCAGGATGCCGGATGCTTTGCCCAATGACCATTCGGCCGATTCTTCTTCCATATCCTCCGTAAAATGAAACACGTGCTTATGCGTAAACAGCGCAAAATACAGTCCCAGCAGGTACAAGGCGAGCGACACCGCGGCCACGCCGATGCTCAGTTTGTTGGCAATTTGCGGATTTTGCAAGGAAAAAATGGCGGGGATGATTAACGCGATCACAACCCCCAGCAGCATCATCGACGAATTGGTGCGGGCGATCGCCGCGTTGAATTTTTGGATCGGATACTTGATGCCTCCTACGAGAAAGCTGAGTCCGGCGACCAGCAGCAAATTGCCGATCACCGCGCCCGTCAAGGACGCCTGCACGACCTGGGTCAACCCCTGCCGCAGCGCCAAAAACGCGATGATCAATTCGACCGCATTGCCGAACGTGGCGTTTAACAAGCCGCCGATCCGCGGACCGCTGTGGATCGCGATGCTCTCGGTCGCCCTGCCCATAATCCCGGCCAACGGGATGATCGTGACACAGGCCAGCACGAACAATAACACTTCCGGAAAATGCAAGAAGTTTCCGATCACCGTCAACGGCAGGAACACAATCAATGTAATCGTCAAAATCCGTTGCAGCATACTCCATCTCCCTTCGGAAAAAATGGTTCATTCAACAAACCGCGCCAGACAGCTCAGATCAACAGGCAGACAGAGTCGATCAGTGCCTGTTTGCGCCGCCGATCCAGCCGTTTGATCGCCCATTCCCGCCGCACGGCGGACGATTTGTCAGGGCATATCTCCACATACCGCAGCCGAACCGGACCGCGGCCCCGCGTGTATTTTGCCCCTTGTCCGCTGTTATGTTCCTGCAACCGCTTGCGCAAATCCATTGCGTAGCCGGTGTACAGCGTGCCGTCCTTGCACTCCACTATGTATACGTAAGGCATTCTGCCCTCCCGCACCTAATTTTACCAGAAATATATCACAAACTGCGTGCAACGGCAAAAGCCGCCGGCCCCTGCCGACGGCTTCGTGCAAGCCTGCAGCTTGTGTTTCCCGCTTATTTTTCGACTCCGTATCCGGTGTTCGCCCGCACATAAATTTCGCTGAATTTCTCCCGCGCTTTCGCATCCTTCGTCACCAGCGAGCCAACGATCGCCGCCAGGAAGCCGAGTGGGATCGAGACGATGCCCGGATTTTGCAGCGGGAAGATCGCATTCTTCCCCATAACCCCCTGCCCGATGAAGGTAAGCAGCAGGGCGGAGACCAAACCGACCAGCATGCCCGTGATGGCTCCGGCAGTGGTAAACCGCTTCCAAAAGACGGTCAATACGATTACCGGCAGGTTCGCGCTGGCCGCCACCGCGAATGCGAGCGCCACCATGTACGCAACGTTCATTCCATTGGCTGCAATCCCGATCACGATCGACAGGATGCCCACCGCAAAAGCGGTGATTCGGGCCACCCGGATTTGCTCTTGCTCGTTTGCCTCGCCTCCCCTGATCACGTTGGTATAGAAATCGTGCGCGAACGCGGAGGATGCGGCAATCGTCAGCCCTGCCACCACCGCAAGAATCGTGGCGAACGCCACCGCAGCGATGAACGCCAGCATAAAATCACCGCCGAGCGCCTGTGCCAACAGCGGAGCCGCCATGTTGCCCGCCTTGTCTGCCGCGATAATTTTGTCCTTTGTCACAAGCGTCGCCGCACCAAATCCAAGGAAGGTGGTCATCACATAAAAGGCTCCGATGATCCACATCGCCCAGACAACCGACTTGCGGGCTTCCTTCGCGTTTGGCACGGTGTAAAACCGTATCAAGATATGCGGCAGACCGGCCGTTCCAAGAACGAGGGCGAGCCCCAGCGAAATCTGATCGAGCGGGTTCGTAAACTTTAGACCCGGCTCCAGGAATTTCTGCCCGTACATGGCGGCCGCTTTGTCAAACATGGCGCCCACGTTAAAGTTGAATTTCGCCAGCACCAGCAGCGATAGCACAATCGTTCCGCCCATCAGCAGCAACGCCTTGATAATCTGCACCCAGGTGGTTGCCAGCATCCCGCCAAACACCACGTACAGAATCATCAGAATGCCGACGATCATCACCGCATAGTTGTAAGGAATTCCGAGCAACAGTTTGATCAGTCCGCCCGCACCGACCATTTGGGCGATCATATAGAAAGTGGAAATCACGATGGTGGAGAGAGCTGCGACCGAGCGCACCGGTTTTTCGTTCAAGCGGCTGGCCAGAACGTCAGCCATCGTATACTTGCCGGTGTTCCGCAACGGCTCGGCCACCAGCAGCAGAACCGTCAGGTACGCGACCAGCCAACCGACCGAATACATGAATCCGTCATATCCGCTGAGCGCAATCATGCCGGCGATGCCAAGGAAAGAAGCGGCGCTCATGTAGTCACCTGCGATCGCGACCCCGTTTTGCCAGCCTTTGATGGAACTGCCTGCGGCGTAAAACTCGCTGGTGGTATGCGTTCGCTTGGCCGCCCAATAGGTGATCACCAGCGTAATCGCAACAATCACAAGGAAAAGTCCGAATGCCAATCCGTTAAAACCCATCGTCACAGTCCCCCTTTCATGTTGTTGCGCATTTCGGAGGCTGTATCGTCAAACTGGTTGGCCTTCTTCATGTACAGATGAGCCAACACCCAAGCCATCACAAATTCGGACAACGCAAACAGGTAGCCGAAGTTGATCGAGTCCGTCACCTTGACAGCCATTAGCGGTTTGAAATAACCGGCCAAAACAGGCAGCGCAAAATAATAAACAAGGAAAAAGACAGTAGCCGGTACCAAAAACGCTTTTTTCTTGCGGATCATCGCTTTGAACTGCGGCGATTCCGCGATGATGTCCCACTCATTTTCGGGACGTCCATCAATATTGACAGCGCTTACAGAAGGATTCAGTTGTGTCTCCATGTTTCTCCCCCTCTTTGTTAGCGTTTCTTACTGAATAACAGAAAAATCGTGCCTGTCAGCCTCCTTTCTATCAATCAGTTCAGATAATTCGGTTTGCGGAAATAGTATATCAAATCACATTCAGAGCCACAATAATTTTTTATCATTTTATTCCGTCGATTCTGATAATAATTAACTTCCCAGCGGCCAGATCAGTCTGCAATTTTTTTCCTCAAATGGCTGCCGGCCTTTTGCTTTTTTATGCTGATCCCGCTTCATCGATCAGTTTCAGGCGAATTCCCCTGATTCCCAGTTTCTTCACTTCCTGCCGATCCATTTCCGGCACGTCGGGAATTTTTTGCAGACAGTCCTGAATATAATCGATCACCTGGCGCACATCGATCCGCCGAAATACTGGCAGATAGGGCGTCAGCAACGATTGGGACCGCTGAAACATATACCTTGAGCCTTTGATGTTACCGTTGCGCAAGTGAAAAATCGCCACCGCCACCTGAATCAATCCCTTGTAAAAATCGATCCGGTCGCTGTGCCACAAATCCTCCAGCACCTCGTGTGCGGCAAAATAATCTTCTTCGTTCATAAATTTGATGTAATCGAGAAATTCCTGCGGAATCGGCTCGCTCACCCGACTCATTCCTTTCGTTGACATCTGTTCCGCCCAAACGTGATAATGGATGTACTACATATGCGGGAGGGTTTTCCATGCCGTTTATAACGATTGAGATGAAGGAAGGCCGCACGTTGGAACAAAAGCGTCGTCTGGCTGCCGAAGTGACGAAAGTGGTCTGCGAAATCTGCGAAGTGCCGGCAGACCGCGTCTATGTGTTTATCGAAGACCTGAAAAGTGACGCGTTCGGCAAAGCCGGCAAGCTGATGATCGATGAAGCCAATTAACCCGTCGAGGCAGCACAAGCAGAAAGAACCCGCCTTCGCAAGGGGGTTCTTTCGGTTTTCCTACACCCATTTTTTCCGGCGGAAGTATTTCAGCATCCCGTACGTCATGCCGACCAGCAACAATGTGACAACCACTGTAGACCACGGGTTCTGCTGCGAGGGGAGCGGCACGTTCATGCCGAAATACCCGGTTACCGAGGTAAGGGTTGCGGTGATTGTCGTAATTACCGTCAAGACGCGCATCGTATCGTTCGTTCTGGCGGTCACCAGCGAGTAGTAAGTTTCCATCGCACCGGACACCAGATCGCGGAACACTTCCAGCGAGTCGGATATGCGCTCCAGATGATCGACCAGGTCGATAAAGTACGGTACATTGTCTTCCTGCACTTCGAACGAGTAGCGGCCGCCCACATTGGCGAAAATCCGCTTTTTCGGCTGAATCACCCGGCGGATCAGCACGATCGTCCGCTTCAGCGCGAGGAATTCTTCCGTAATCTCCTGAGCCGGATGTTCGTACATCTCGTCTTCTAACTCGTCAATCCGCGTGGAAATCCGCTCCATAATCGGGAAATACTCGTCGGTGATCATGTCGACGATCGAATATAACAGAAAATCAGGCCCCTTGTCCATATAATGCGGCTCCCGTAGCGAGCGGGCGGCGATGCGGCCGATCGATTGCAGCGGATTTTGGTGGACGGTAACGATATAGTTCTTGCCAAGGAATACGTTCAATTCCTCGGTCGTGATTTCCCGTTCGCTCTCCTCGTCATAACGCAGCGCGTGAAACACAAAGAAGTAGTAATCATCGTAATTGTCCACCTTGGAACGGGGAGAGTCGTGCAAACAGTCTTCGATGGCCAACGGGTGGAAATCGAAAATCGCCCCGACAAACTTCAGTTCGTCCACCGTACAATTGTACAGGTCGATCCACAAGAGGTTCCGCTCGTTCTGCAGCAGTTCCCCTTTGCGCAGCAGGTCCACATCATGGTACATTTTTTTGTCTTCATGATTGTAAAAATAGGTCTTGATCATCCGCGATACCCCCTCTCGAACGGTCGTTGTCCATAGCGTACGCAGAAAACAAAAAGAGCCTTCAAACCCGTTTGAAGGCTCGCAGTATACACAATCCAAAGAACGTCGGACCGCTCCGGTTCGCCTTCTCCACTCGTCCAAGCTTTAGCACATGCATGGCTAGAACCGCGCGCGGTTCAGCCACATTAGGTAAAACCTTAAGCCGGTAGTACCTGTTGACCCATTGGCGTCTCTCGACGTTTCCGGGTAGTGGCGTATGATCCATGCAGAAGCCTCACCTAACGAAGAGCCTTATGCAGTTTTGCACAGCGCCGATCATCTTCATATCCGCAAGTTGTTCAAACCCAACGTCAAACGCGCGATATACAACAAAACAGTTGCAGGACAATTATAGTCCGGAGGACGCCATCGCGTCAATGTCCGCTCGTGTCAATCCTCCATCGTCGACAGATCGCCCGCTGGCAGACCCAGTTCCCACGCTTTCAGGACGCGGCGCATGATTTTGCCGGAGCGGGTTTTTGGCAGCTTGTCGCGGAACTCGATCTCGCGCGGGGCAGCATGGGCCGCCAGCCCG
This sequence comes from Effusibacillus pohliae DSM 22757, assembly GCF_000376225.1. Classification (NCBI taxonomy): domain Bacteria; kingdom Bacillati; phylum Bacillota; class Bacilli; order Caryophanales; family Alicyclobacillaceae; genus Effusibacillus; species Effusibacillus pohliae. The sequence continues at coordinate 57,144 of NZ_AQXL01000118.1, read as the reverse complement.
GTTTTGACGAATTGAGCGATTTCCTGTTTCAGTTGTTCGCTCGGCTCATACCCGGCCCGCAGCGAAATGAACGCTTTGATGATCTCGCCGCGAACCGGATCCGGCTTGCCTATGACGCCCGCTTCCGCCACCGCCGGGTGTTCCACCAGCCTGCTTTCCACCTCGAACGGACCGACCCGCTCGCCCGACGTGTTGATTACGTCATCGACCCGCCCCTGAAACCAGAAGTAGCCGTCTTCGTCTTTGTAGGCGGAGTCTCCGGACACGTACCAGCCTTTCAGTCGGAAGTATTCCTGGTACTTCGCCGGGTTGTTCCAGATTTGCCGCATCATGCCCGGCCAGCCGGCCCGAATCGCCAGGTTGCCCATCCGATAGGGAGGCAGTTCGCGCCCCTCGTCATCGACGATCGCCGCGTAGATGCCCGGCAGCGGCTTGCCCATCGAACCGGGCTTGATGGGCAGGCAGGGAAAATTGCTGATCGTCGTCGAACCGGTCTCGGTCATCCACCAGTTATCGTGAATCCGCTGCCCGAATGCCTGCAGCCCCCAACGGAACACTTCCGGATTAAGCGGCTCGCCCGCTGACAAAATGTGGCGCAGCGACGACAGGTCATACTGTTTGGCCAGCTCCGTTCCGGCGGCCATCAGCATGCGAAAAGCGGTCGGTGCCGAGAACCAGACGGTCACCCGAAAACGCTGGATCGTGTCATACCAGTCCTCCGGTTTAAAGCGGCCGCCGCGCAGCACCACTGTCACCCCGTTCAGCCAGGGGGCAAACATCCCGGCCGACGTTCCCGTCACCCAGCCGGGATCAGCCGTGCACCAATAAATGTCATTCTCGCGCAGATCATACACCCAACGGCCGGAGCGATGCTGGTGAACCATCGCATTGTGCACGTGCACGACGCCTTTCGGCTTGCCGGTCGAACCGGACGTATAGTGGATGATATACGGATCTTCCCGGTCCATCCATGCGATTTCCAAATCGTCCGGTGCCTCAGCCATCTCCTGTTCATAGGAGACTTCACCCGGCCCGGTCTGTTCCGCCCCGACCAGAATCACATGCTTCAGGTCCGGCAATTCCTCCCGCAAAATCCGCTTGCGCAAGGCGGGAGTCGTGACAACCGCGACCGCTCCGCTGTCCTGCAGGCGGTCCTTGACAGCCGCCTCCATAAACGCCTCAAACAGCGGTCCGGCAATCGCCCCGATTTTGACGATGCCAAGCAGTGCAACATACAGTTCCGGGCAACGCGGCATATAGAGAAACACGCGGTCGCCCTTGCGAATCCCGATTTTTCGCAGCACGTTGGCAAACCTGTTGGAAAGCGCTTTCAAATCGGCGAACGTATAGGTTTCTTCCCGATTGTCGTCCTTGAACAGGAGCGCTGGTTTGTCCCGCCGCTCCGACTCCGCGTGCCGGTCGATCGCCTCATAGGCGATGTTCACGCGCCCAGTCTGATACCAAGAAAAAAACCGTTCTTCCGTCTCCCAATCGGCCGCCTCGTACATTGCATCGTAATTTTCCAGATTGCAAGCCGCCGAAGTCGTGCCCACCGCTTCCCATTCCTGCAGGTGCGCCCCCTTCTCCATGCCTTCCCCTCCAAATCCCCGAAATATGTATTATTTTTGCAAATATTGTATCATAACAGATTCCGAAACGTCAGCATCTGTTTCGCCCTTACTCGACTATTCCGAGCGAAAAAGTTTTCAAAGCGGTTCCTCCGATGTTTGTCACAATCCCCCTTTGTTGCTATAATGAGGGAGTGGATTTTTGGATTGTGGAGGAGGCAGACTGGCATGGCAAACAATTTAGTGGTCGACGCATTTATTGAGATTCCCACCGGCAGCCAAAACAAATACGAATACGACAAGGAAACCGGACGCTTCAAACTGGATCGGGTGCTCTTCTCGCCGATGCACTACCCGACCGAATACGGGTATATCGAAAACACGCTGGCGGAAGATGGCGACCCGCTGGACATTCTCGTTCTCACTTCATTCCCGACGTTTCCGGGCTGTGTGATCGAATCCCGCGTGATCGGCGTGCTGATCATGACGGACGACAAGGGCAAGGACGAAAAATTGCTGGCTGTTCCAACGGAAGATCCGCGTTTCAAGGAAGTACATACACTTGACGACGTAGCACCGCACGTTTTGAAAGAAATCGCCCACTTCTTCCAGGTATACAAGGATCTCGAAAACAAAAAGGTGACGATCGAAGGCTGGCAAGGTGTCGATGTGGCAGCCCGTCTGCTGGAAGAGTGCCGCGCCCGCTACGCGAACAAGTAACGGTCGAAGCAAAGAAAGCGACCGACCGAGGCAAGCGACCGGCTCCATACGGTACGGCTCTTTACCCGTTTGATAGGGTAAGGGGGAGCTGCGCCTTCGACTTGCTCCCCCTTGCTCCCCCTTGCTCCCTCAACACCGGTACCCTGCTCTGGCGGAGGTAAGAGCAGCTCCCCCAACGAGCTGGGGACGAAGATAAAAAGTTGCAACTTGAGTAGCGGCGGAACCGAGGAATTCCGTGGTTGGCGACAGTTGGTTGCTGGTTTCCTAAAAGGGGTGTTGCAGGCAGATACTGAGGCAAAAAAGAGGGGGAAGTGGTTGGTGGTGATCTGAAGAGCCTCGCAGCGGTTGAGTGCTTTCGCTCACCGCAAGAGGCTGAGGGTCGGGGGCAGGGAAGAAAACTAGGGGGGCAGAAAGTTGGCACCCCCAACCATGTGCAGCAGAACCCCCTAAATGTGATAATGGGGATAGTGATTGACCAACCTCAAAAAAACCGTTTCTAGGGGCGATTTTGTAGCTCACTTCGACCAAAATACAAAGAGGAATTCAAAACTCGTGACCCTCAAATTCAATTTTTTCTTAAATTTCTGATATAATACGATGAAAATCCTGTATTCTATGAATAAGTCCGCTATGGAGGTGACACAGTAATGGAACCAAGCAATTCAAATAAACCATATCCCCCGTATAAGGAAAAGGACACTGATATATCAACGATTCTAGGTGAAGATCGGGAGCCTTTTAATGACGTGATTAAACATCTCGATACAATCCACGGATTTAAGACTGTTAAACAACTCGATCAGATTCCAAAACGAAAAAGGCGAATGATTCAATTACTCTCTGTTGTCGTGGTTCTAGGGACTCTGGCTAGTATCTATTTTGCTTATTTAAAATGACAAGGGCGGAAATTGCCCTTGTCATTTTATGTCAGCTTGCTTGAGTAGTTGTTCCGCATACTGATCCCACGCAGCGTTAATTTCATCTGATTTAGCTTTTGGGTGTTCGCAGGAAGCACGAAACGTGATCGAGAGGATCGTTGATTGGTCGGAGCGAGGTCGAAAGGTGTTTGTGGATCCTGATGAGAAGGCGTACAAAGTTATCAAAGAGATCCAGAACTGGATCATCAGGCACCGTAACAAGTTCAGTGAGAGGAAGATCACTTATCACGGGCTCCGGCATCGTTACGCCCAAGAGCACTACAAGGAAGCGCTTTAGAAGTATGGAGGAGGCAAGCTGAAGGCCCGGAAGGAAGTGTCGGAACTCTTGGGGCATGAGCGGGACGAGGTTACACGGATCTATCTTGGATCACAAGGCAGGAAAGCAAAATGTGAATGAAACACTTGCCAATTCTACCAAAAAAGTGGTAGATTACAGATAACTTGATAGATCGGAGCAATGAAAAAGCCCCGCATTCGGTCTCGCACACACGACACGAGGCACGTGCTCATTCAGCCACTCAGCTCTAACACAACTGAGCAACGCTTTTGCCAACCAGCTCACACCCAACTGGAAGGCCCTTTGTAACGACATTATAGCGTATGGGACAGGTCGTTGCAACCAAAAAGCGTAGGACGGCGAGAGAAAGCCGATTCTCAGTTGAAGGAACTGAGAACCGGCTTTTTTTGGCCGTACATATTCCTATTGTCGAGAGGTGGACAAGCCAGAAGTGCAACGCCACCGAATCGTTCCACGAAGCGCTGTCGCAGGTTAAAGGACAACTTTATATCGCATCGCAAGCCTGAATGCCCGCCCAAGCGATGGGGGCCGAAGAAAAGGGCAGAAAAATAATCCAGACGTCAGATCGGAGTACATCTGGACGCCGCAGTAATGTGGATAGGACGAGGGCGGATGTTGTGGATGGTGACCACCCCCGATGACTAGGGAGGCCAGCTCGGGGAAGCGACGGGTTAGAGCCGGGACGATTGCAACGTGACCCAGAAGTGCTGAAGGTTGTAGGGTGGAAAGTGGGGCACCCAGGTGCCAGCCAATCTTCAATGACCGTCCTGCGACGCTGGCATGCATGAGAGCTGGCAACTGCTCGAGTCCCATTATACCAGCGGATGAGGTATGCAGCAAAACAGGCTGAGATGCCTGGGCCCGTCAAGGCAGACTTGGTGTACGCCCACCCCAAGAGGGTACTGAGTCGGAAGCCGATTCAGGGCTTTTTGTTAAAATGGGGAAACCCCATACGCATTGCCTACGCATTGCCGCATGGGGTAGAACAATCAGCGGTCATTGAAACATGCGGAAGCCGCGGTTGCGCAAGGTGCGAATCGTAAACGCGCTGGCAAACGCACCACATGCAAGAAACAGCAGCAGGATCCAATCACCCGGTCGCAAACTGGCATCAACTTTGGCCATGATGTAAAGAAACAGCGCCAGAAAAGCAACGCCGCTCGCCATCCAGAATTTCGTCAACATATTCAGGATAAACCCGACGCCAAACGATACGATCAACGCCAGCAATGCCAAAAGAATATACATCGTCACCGTCTGTCACCTCTTTTTCAGCCCTGTTCGTACTCATTCATTCTACACGACTGTTTCGGTGGCGACAACACAACCATCCTGCAAAAATGATGGGCGGCCAGGAACGGACCCGAACAATCATATAGAGGGAGGGAGAGGGACTTGCGCATCATCTCGATCTGTCCAAGCAACACCGAAATTTTGCACGCGCTCGGCCTGATGGAGCAGGTGGTGGCGGTTGACGATTACTCGGACTGGCCGGTGCAAGAAACTAGCCGCTTGCCCCGATTGGGACCCGACTTGAACATCAATATGGACAAACTGGAAAGTTACAAGCCGGACCTGGTGATCGCCTCCCTGTCGGTGCCGGGCATGGAGAAAAATGTGAAACGGCTGGAGGAACGCGGCCTGCCGTACATCGCATTGAATCCGAAAACGATCGACCAGATCTATGAGGACATCCGATTCGTCGGCGCCCACACGGGGACAGAACGGAAAGCGGCAGAACTCGTCGCCCGTTTGCAGCAACGGGTCGAACGCGTTCGGGAAAAAGCGGCCAAGCGCACCTGGACGCCCCGCGTGTATTGGGAATGGTGGCCGCGCCCGTTCATCTCGCCGGCCGGCGATACGTGGCTGACGCCGATCAGTGAGTTGGCGGGCGGCGTCAATATTTTCGCCGATCGGCCGGGAGACAGCGTGATCTCCCAAACGGGCCGGGAGATTCTTGAGCAGCAACCCGATTTTTTGTTCGCCGTTTGGCCTGGCGTTCATCCGGACAAAATCGATCCGGAAAAAATCCGTACCCGCCCCGGCTGGGAACAAATTCCCGCCATCCGTCACAACCGCATCCATGTGATGGAGGAAGGGCTGTACTGCCGTCCCTCCCCCCGGCTGTTTGACGGTTTGGAGAAACTGGTCGACCTGCTTCACCCCGAATTGAACAACGCCTGACCCTATATGCCCTCTGGGTGCGGAGCGGTCCCGCTTTGCGGGCCGCTCCCCCCCATCGAACGAATCGGCAGCCTCTATCCGCCCGAAGGGATCGGGCTGTTTTCCGCGAGCCGCTACTCGTCCGCGTTTCTTTTCCAAAGATGTTCCAGCTCAGTTCCTGCAAGGTATCGTTCGATTTCCGCCATCCCGCCCAATACGTTGGTCACATCGGAAAAACCGTTTTGCCACAGAAACTGCACGGCATAATAGGAACGGATGCCATGGGCGCAGATGCAGTAGATCGGCTTGTCTCGCGGCAGCTCCCTAAGCCGTGCCGGAAGCGTCGGCAGCGGCATTAGCACGACCGGTTCCAGGTGCGATTCCTGCCATTCAAACGGTTCCCGCACATCCAGCAGAACGGCGTCTGCCAGTTCCCCGTTCGCCAGTTTTTCAAAAAATTTCCTCGCATCGATATGCTTTTCCTGCATCAAGCAGCGGCTCCTTTTGGCAACAAAGCCCCCGCTTGCAGGAGGGCCTGTCAGATTGATCTTTCTTTTCGCAGCAGCTTCCAGCCGCTGGCGCCCAGCCAAATGGCCGCGATCGCAAACGAACAAAGCGCAACCAGTTCACCGGCTAGTTTGAACTGAAACCGGTTGTACAAAATTTCTGCCAGTTGCAAACATCCCAGCACAGCCGCCGCATACACCCAATTTTGCATGTTCCCGCACCCTCCCCTGCCCCGTATCCCGGAAGCGGCCCGGTGCTGCGAGCCAACATTTTGTTACTTGATTTGTACCATGAAAAAAGGGCGTCGGTCAAACGCCCTTTTCCCGTCTTAGCGTGTAAAAATATGCTTGCCGATCCGCTTGATTTGCGGCCGGCTCCAAATCCACTTGGAAGTGGCCGTCGCCGGGTTGAAATAATACAGCGCGCCGCCTTTTCCGCAATTCAGGTGCTACCTCAGCACCAGCCCCATTTTCTCTTTCACATCCTGCAGCGTCTTCGCCGCTTCCGCGCGGGCCCGCTCCGCTCCCTGCTTGAGGATGTCAAGCACCGCTCCCGATTGGCGCAATTGCCGGTGCCGTTCCTGGATCGGCGCCAGATGGCTGACGACTACTTCGACGAGCGATTTTTTCAGGGTTCCGTACCCCTGCCCCCGGAATCGCTCTACCAGCTGCTCGACCGATTCGCCGGAAAACAGGCTGTAGATCGTCAGCAGATTGCTGATACCCGGTTTGTTCTCGGGATCGTAACGGATCTCGTTTTCCGCATCGGTCACCGCTTTCATGATTTTCGAACGAATCTCGTCCGGAGTATCGCTCATCGTGATGCGGTTGTAAGGGCTCGGGGCGCTTTTGCTCATTTTCTTGGTGGGATCGTCCAGTCCCATGATCCGCGCGCCGAATTCGGAAATCAACGGTTCCGGCACCTTGAACGTGTCGCCAAACCGTTTGTTGAACCGTTCTGCCAGATCGCGCGTCAGTTCGAGATGCTGCTTCTGGTCTTCCCCTACCGGTACCGCATCCGCCTGGTACAACAGGATGTCGGCCGCTTGCAGCACAGGGTACGTGTAGAGACCGACCGACACGTTTTGCTTGCCTTCGCTTTTTTCCTTGAATTGCACCATGCGTCCCAGTTCACCGAAATACGCCATGCACTGCAGCAGCCAGGCGAGTTCGCTGTGTTCCGGAACATCCGACTGCACAAAAATGGTCGACCTCTTTGGGTCAAGTCCCACCGCCAGGTACAGCGCCGCCACATCGAGCGTCTTCTCCCGCAGCACCGCGGGCTCTTGGGAAACGGTCCACGAATGCAAATTGGCAATCATAAAAAACGGTTCGGTCGTCTCCTGCAACTCCACAAACCGTTTGATCGCTCCCAAATAGTTGCCGATCGTCACATCTCCCGTAGGCTGCACTCCTGACAATACGCGCTTCATGTTGTACCTCCAACTCGCAACAGATATGCACCCAAATGGCATCGCGTTATATTCGCGGGTATGTGTACTAGTATAGCAAAACATGCGGTGCAAGGGTATAATTTCCACCCCTTCGAGGAACAAAAGAACTGAAGAAGTTTCAGCCGCTCACCGCACCGGCAGATAGAACGCGACGTAGGTTCGGCCGTTCGCGACCCAGCTTTTGATAATAACCGGTTTCGCCAGCGGATTGCGGAAGCGCAAATCTTTGTCGTCATAGATCGTCGCATCCCGGCCTGGCGCGATGTACGGGACGGGCTTGGAATGGGGATGCCGCTCGAGGATTTCCATTCCCGTTTCGAGTGCCACGTTGTACAGGGTGGACGAAACCTGGCACATGCCGCCTCCCAGTTCCTGTTTCAATTGGCCGCCGTCACCGAACACGGTGCCCGGCCTGAACCCTTTGGCCTTCGTCGGCATGCCGACGATTTTGTTGAACGAAAATTCCTGCCCCGGTTCAACAACCGTGTTGTTCACCAACTGCGTCGTCACCCGAATGTTCTCGACCCGATCAGGCTTCGTATCCAGAATCGGCGTGGAAAATTGGCCAAGCTGCCGGAAATCCACCGGCGCTGCGGGGCGGAGGTCGGCGATTGTGACAGTCGGTTGCACCGTTTTCCACACGGGTTCCACCCGTTCGCCCGGCTTCGCGTGCAAGATCCGCTGCTTCGTCTGTTCAATATCCAGTTCGCGACCTGGACGCTCCGGGATCAGCTGCAAACTTTGCTCCTGTTTGTGCGCGTTTTGCGGTTTTTCGTAAAAATGCGGGGCCAGCCGAGCAAGATGGGACGGCAAATCCCGATGCGGGATGCCCTCCAACGAGTACTCCCCCAAATGGACACCGGTAGGAATCTGCTCCGTTCCCGAGATCGAACCGTGCGCCCCGGGTCTGAACGGATCGCGGGCGGCCTGCTGCAAGCACCCGATCGTTCCGCTCAACAAGAGGAACACGGCGGCGCCAAGCATTGCGGTTCGGTGCTGGGATGCTCGCATGCGTATCACCTCCGTGCTATTAGTGTTTGCGCTCACCGAAGCCGGCATCCGCCCATATCATGGTAAGGAAATCAACCGGAAGCGGGTGAAAGAATGAGGGTTGAATCTCTGCTGGCGGCCATCCGTGAGGGTGCCGTACGATTTTCCGGCATCACCCACGATTCGAGAAAAGTCGAGCCGGGCTATCTGTTCGTTGCCTTGTCCGGCAAGCGGCACGACGGCCACGCCTACATTCAGGAAGCGATCGGCAAAGGCGCCGCCTGCATTGTTTGCGAAAAACGGACGACCGCGCCGGTTCCCGTCTATCTTGCAGATTCCGCGCGCCGCTGGCTGCCCTATCTGTCCGCCGCCGTCTACCGCAACCCGTCCGCCCAACAGCGCGTGATCGGCGTCACCGGATCGAACGGCAAAACCACCATCACTTCGATGCTGCACGCCTTTTTTGTTGAAAATCGGATTCCCTGCGGACTGATCGGCACAGTCGAAAATGAGATCAACGGCGTCCGCACCCCAGCCGCCCTGACCACTCCAGAAGCGCCCGATCTGCAAAGGATGCTGGCCGAGCTGCTGGCAGGCGGTACGCGGCACGTGGTGATGGAGGTTTCAGCGCAAGGCGTTGACATGGGGCGGGTGGACGCGACCGATTTTTCGATCGGCCTATTCACCAATCTGACGCCCGATCACCTTGATTTTCACCACTCGCTGGACGCTTACGGGGCATGCAAGAAACGTTTTATGAACCGGTTGGCGCCCGATAAGATCGGGATCTACAACTGGGATGATCCGTTTGTGCAGCAGGCCAGCCGGGAGAGCCGCTGCCAGGTGTTCAGCTACTCGCTGCTTGATCGGCAAGCGGACATTTCCGTGCGGGATATGCAGCAGACGGAGAGAGAGACGGTTTTTTTCGTACGAACCGGTCCGAAACTGCAGGCGGCAATCAATTCTGATGTGCATTCGATTCCCTTCCGCATCCATTTACCCGGGCTGCACAACGTTTCAAACGCGCTTGCCGCCCTGTTGGCCGGCCTTGTATCCGGACTGGATCCGCTGCACATGCGGACGGCGCTCGACCGGTTTGCTCCCGTTGTACGGCGGATGCAAACATTGCAGTGGAACGGGAGGCTGGTCGTCGACGACACCGCCATGAATCCCGGTTCGATTCTGGCGGTGCTGAACACCTTCCGGCCGGAACAATTCGGCCGCGTGCACGTGGCGTTCGCGATTCGCGGCAACCGCGGTGTCAGTGTCAACCGGCTGAACGCGCAGGTCCTGGCCGAGTGGTACAAAATGCGGCCACACACAAGACCGCAGCTGATCATTACGTCATCCGCCGGACATGTCGGATCGAACGATCAGGTGAGCGAAGAAGAGGAGGCGGCGTTTCTGGAGACGCTGTGGAAAAGCGGGGTGCCACATGCATTCTATCCGCAACTTCCGGCAGCGATCGAACATGTGGCGCGCACTGCGAAGCCGGGAGATCTGGTGTTTCTGCTCGGTGCGCAAGGCATGGACGAGGGCTTCCGTCTGCTCTGCCAAACACAGGGTATCTCCTCTGCTTTTGTGAAATGACCCATTTTCAAACCGGAAAATAAAGGATTTGGTGAATGAGCCTCCCGCCTGCTAGAATGATAGCAAATCGTCCTGATCCAAAACTTCTGCGAAGGAGGCTCGACGATGAACCAAATCGCTTCACGAAACCGTCGGGCATCCGTGCTGGCGGTTCTGCTTTTTGCTGCAACCGTTGCCATATCCGGTTGTTCGGTGCCTGCCATGCTGGCGCAGCCGACGGTGACGGTGGGACAGATTCAGATAAACCCGAAAGATGAGCAATCGATTGAGCGGGCGCTCGACCAACTGGCCGCCCGCTATGAAAAACCGGCCATTCCGGTGCGCAAAGACTACGAAACGAACACGATTATCTGGGATACTCCCGGCAAAGTGCTCGATCGCGAACAGACGAAAGAGCGGATTCGCAGCGCTCAGCCGGGTTCTAAGGTGGAACCGGTATTGAAGACCGTCTATGCGGATGTGACCGCCCGTCATCTGGCGACCGAAACGCCGGACGGTTTCCGGAAAATCGGCGAATTCTCCACCCGGCTGCCGAAAGATCCCGGGTATCTCGCCAATATCAAGCTGGCGTCCGATTTTCTGAACGATTCCGTGGTGATGCCGGGGCAGACTTTATCATTCAACAAAGTGACCGGCTATCCGACAGCGGAACGGGGTTACCAACCGGGACCGGGGATTGAAAACGGAAAAGCGGTGCAAATGTACGGCGGAGGCATCTGCCAAGTCTCCACCACCCTGTACAACTCGGTGCTGGCCGCCGGGCTGGAAGTGGTGGAACGGCACCCGCACAGCCTGCCGGTATCGTACGTTCCGCCGGGGAAAGATGCCATGGTGTATATCGAAGAAGGGTACGATTTTGTGTTCCGAAACAACCGCTCAACGCCCGTGATCGTGAAAAGCAGCCTGCACGACGGCGTTGTAACCGTGTCCATTTACGGGAAATGAATGCCAAAAAATAACGCCCGCGTCCAGATGAGACAGCGGGCCCGATTTTTTTATCGCTCCATCACCGGATCTTGGGAAGCGGTGCAGATTAAAACTGTTTCCCCCTCTCCGCCATTTCCCGACGGACCCTTGCTTTGATCGTTCTGTAATACTCTTCCGTATTTTTCCCCGTTTCGTTCCATTCCGGGTCATCGCGATACCTTTGCTCCAGCCACGGATCCGCGTAGAGGTGGTAGCCCCTTTCCTCCCAAAAACCCGGCTTGTCTTCTATCATGAATTCGATGCCGCGCACCCACTTGGCGCTCTTCCAGAAGTACAGATGCGGCACCACCAGCCGCAGCGGCCAGCCGTGGCTTGGCGTCAGATCCACACCATCATGCTTATAGGCAAAAATCACATCGTCATACAAGAGGTCCTCAAGCGGCACGTTGGTGGTCCAGCCTTCCTCCGCATGCACCATCACAAACCGGGCCTCCGGTTTCACCTTGACCAGGCGCATCACGTCCTTGAACAGCACGCCTTCCCACGTGTTGTCGAGCCGTGACCAGGTGGTTACGCAGTGGATGTCGCTTTTGACGACCGATTTTGGCAGGCTCATGAACTCCGGATAGGTGAGCGTCTTTTCCGCTTCCACCAGCCCGAAGATGCGGAACGTCCACTTGTCAAGATCGATTCGCGGCACGGTGCCGGCGTGCAAAACCGGCCAGCGGTCGGTTACAAACTGGCCGGGCGGCACCCGGTCTTTTTTCGTAACAGACATAAGGGTCACCTCTCTCCTTTTCAAACAGCGCCACGTCCTTTCCCTGCAAGGTGACTGACAACAGGTTTCGCAAAAATAGGCCCGAGCAGGATCCCGGCAGAACGGCGCAATCCGCATCTCTCAAGCGTTGACGGCGGCAGCAAACTGCTGATGATACAAACTTGCATACAACCCGCCTTTGGCCAGCAGCTGGGCGTGTGTCCCCTGTTCGACAACCCGGCCTTCCTCCAGTACCACGATCTTGTCAGCCGCCAGCACGGTCGACAACCGGTGAGCAATCACCAGGCTCGTGCGGGATTTCATCAGCTGTTCCAACGCGGCCTGCACGAGCGCTTCCGAGTGGGAATCGAGCGCCGAAGTCGCTTCGTCCAACAGCAAAATCGCCGGATCCTTGAGGATCACACGGGCAATCGCGATCCGCTGCTTCTCCCCTCCCGACAGCTTGTAGCCCCGTTCCCCGACTATCGTATCATACCCGTTCGGCAGGCTTTCGATCAGATCGTGAATGTGGGCCGCTTTCGCCGCCCGCACGATCTCCTCATCGGTCGCATCCAGCCTGCCGTAGCGGAGATTTTCCCGGATCGAGGCATGAAACAGAAATGTTTCCTGCGTCACCATGCCGATCGCTTGCCCCAGTGAAGCAAGCGTCACGTCGCGGATATCCTGTCCGTCAATTCGCACGCTGCCGGCCGTCGGATCATAAAAGCGGGGAATCAGATTCGCGAGCGTCGTTTTGCCCGCGCCGCTCGGCCCGACCAGGGCCACCAGTTGTCCCGGCTCGACCGTAAACGTCACATCCCGCAAAATCGGCCTTTCTAATTGGTAGGAAAACCAGACGTGATCAAATTCGATCCGTCCTTTCACAGAAGCAAGCTGCTTCGCCCCAGGGCGGTCCTGGATGTCGACCGGCATGTCCAGATATTCAAACAGCCGCTCAAACAACGCCACCGAGCCGAAAAAATTGACGTGCACATTGGCAAGTGCCGATACAGGCCCGAACAGCCGCTGCAAAATGGTGGCAAACGCCACCACCGTTCCCAGGGACATCGATTGGCCGATCACCGCATGCCCGCCGTACCAGTAGACAATCGCAGGCCCGGCCGTGCCGATCACCATAATCGACGCAAAAAACCAGCGGCCGATCATGGACTGGCGGATCTGCCAATTTTTCAGTTCGTCGTTCACCTTGGCAAACCGCTTCAATTCCCAGTCCTGCCGGACAAACGCCTTTACCAGCATGGCGCCGCTGACCGACAGGGTTTCCTGCATCAGGGAGGAAAGTTCGCCGATCTTCTGCTGCGTATTTTTTTTCACCTCAAAATTGAGCTTGGCCACCCGTTTGGTCGGGATGATAAACAGCGGCAACGTGATCAGCGACAGCAGGGTCAGACGCCAGTTAAGGGCAAACATCGTGCAAACCAGCGAGACGACGGTCACCAGATTGCTGATCGAGTTGGAGATGGTGTCGGTCACCACCGTCTGCAATCCGTTCACATCGTTGTTGACACGGGACATGATGTCGCCCGTTTTCGTATTGGTGAAAAATTGCAGCGACATCCGGTGCAGATGTTCGTACATCTGGTTGCGGATGTCGTACATCACGCCCTGGCCGATTTTCGTGTTGTAGTAGGTTTGTGCGACACCCGTCATGCCCCCGGCAATCGCCGCCCCGATCATCGCCAGAATCAAGCCGTTGAGCAGCCCCGTACGGCCCTGCGGAATGGCTACGTCAATCGTCCACTTGATCAGCAGCGGTTGCAGCAGGTTGAACGCGGCCCCCAGGGCAATGAACGCGAACACCAGCAAAAACTGTTTCCGGTACGGCGAAAAATAGCGGGCGATCCGGCGCAACGTGCCCTTTTGGATGTGCGACCGACGGTTCGTATCGCCCCAATCGTATGTGGAATAGTATCTCATCGTGGTTCCAACCTTTCCTGCTTCCATTCTACCGTTGTTCCGACAAATCTTCCACCCTGCCGTCCGCTTTGGCAACTTCCGGCAGCCGCCCTCCACAACTCTCTCCTCCTGCCCGCCTCCCGGTTATGATACAATAAAAATCGTTCAATGGGAGACAGGAGGTTCAAAATGATCACAATCACGCGCGGAGATACCCTCCAGGATATCCAGGAAAAAGTGTTGCAGGGCGAACGCCTTTCGTTCGAAGACGGGGTTCGTCTTTTGAAGTCGCCCCACCTGCTGCAGATCGGCGAACTGGCCGACATCGTCCGGCAGCGCAAAAACGGGGATTACGCCTATTTCATCTACAACACGCATCTGAACTATACAAACGTCTGCTACCTCGACTGCAAGCTGTGCGCATTCGGCCTGAAACCGGACAACCCGAACGCCTACACGCTGTCGCTTGATCAGATCGAGCAAAAATATCGGGAAATGGCGCCGAAACAATTCACCGAACTGCATATCGTCGGCGGCGTCAACGCCAAACTGCCGCTCGAATATTACGAGGAAATGCTGCGTCTGGCGAAGCGCATCCTGCCGGGTGTGCACGTGCAAGCGTTCACCGCGGTCGAACTGGACTACATCGCGCGGGTCGCGAAACTTTCCGTAGAGGAGACATTGGAGCGCTTGCGGCTCGCCGGACTCGATTCGATCCTTGGCGGCGGTGCGGAAATTTTTGACCCGGAAGTCCGAAGGATCATTTCCGGCCACAAAACGGATGCGGCCCGCTGGTTCCATGTGCACGAAGTGGCGCATGCAATGGGATTCCGCACCAACGCCTCGATCCTGTACGGACACATCGAGAAAGCGGAGCATGTGATCGATCACTTCATCCGATTGCGCGATTTGCAGGACAAAACAGGCGGTTTCAGTGCATTTTTCCCGTTCGCGTTCCACCCGGACAACACCGCATTGGCAAGGGAGTACAACCTGAAGGAGCTGACCTCCGGCTGGTATGACCTGAAGTTGTTGGCGGTCTCTCGTCTGATGCTCGACAATTTTGACCATATCCGTTCATTCTGGATGATGATCGGCCAAAAAATGGCCCAGGTATCACTCGCGTTCGGCGTGGACGACCTCGACGGCACGGTGATGGAGGAGCAAATCGTGCATGCCGCCGGCGCGGAAACGGCCCACTATACGCCGAAAGAATCGTTCATCCGGATGATCCGGGAGGCGGGCCGCATTCCGGCGGAACGGGACACGCTGTATAACATCCTGCGCACCTATTGAAATCTGCTTACCTAATGAAAATAACAGAAACTTCTCAAAGGAGTCTGCAAAGGCTCCTTTTTTCCCTCGAACATGATCTTGCATAAACCCGGCACTTTAACGGGAAACTACCTGTATCCTGATGCAGTCCCCTTTTTCCACCGTTACGTTCACCACCTGTTTGTGACATCGTTTGTGATTGCAAGCTTTGAATACGTTTACCATCGACAGTCTTCAAGCTGCGCAACTACCGAATGAAAGGAGAAAGGACCTGATGGAAAAAGGCGATATTTACCCGCGCGTCAAATGTGTAGTCGATACGTGCACCCACTATGTGGCGGGGGACTACTGTTCCGCCCGCAACATTGACATTATGCACGAAGAAGAAGGGCGGATGTCGCAAATCATTGAGCAGACGATGTGCAAAACCTTTCAGCCGGCCTCGTCGTTCGCCAATATGCTAGGCTCGCTTGACAACGTGAATTGGGGCGGGGCGGCCAGCAAGCTGTTCGCTGGGGGCGAAATGGTTCCGACCGTCACTTGCACCGTGAATTCCTGCGAATACTGGAAAGACGGCAATCACTGCGTGGCAGACGCGATTGAAGTCACCGGGAGGCATGCGGACGAGTGCCAGGACACCAATTGCCAGACGTTCCGCACAAAATCGCGATAGCGTTCTGGCAGCGGCAGGAAAAGGAGAGAATCGCAGCATGAAAAACGGCATTTTGTTGCTCTTGGCCGCGACGGCACTGACGCTGCCGCTGGCCGGGTGCGGATGGGCAGCACACACGAAAAATTTGGGCCAGCCGCAGGCCGCTCGCATTTCCGAGAACCGCCCGCAACCAAATTACACGCCGCGGCCGGACATGGCGGAGCGGGTGATGAACACGGTGCCCGGAATTTCAGGCGGCCCGGACTCCCACATGCGCAGCGCAGTAACGCACGGAGGTTATGCGTACAGCAAACTGGGAGGCTATGCGCCGGGTGCCGGTGTAGCCGGCTGGGGGCCTGTACCCGGTGCCGGCACGACCGGTGGTGACGGAGGTACCCTGCCGCCCGCGGGCGACTTGCCGACCGACATGAAGCAGAGGATCGAACAGGCGGTAAAACAGGCGGACCAGTCCATCAGAGCCGTGCACGCATCGAACAACCCGATTTTGATGTCCCGCTTCATCGCCTTCAACAATAATCGGATCGCAGTGCGGACGAGAGCAGGCGTCAACGATCTGGCGGATGTGATCCGCCGCGTCTTCCCGACCTCCCGGTAAAAATACAATGGCCTACACGCTCCCCGGCGCGGGGAGCTTTTTCGTCGTATGTTACCCCCTTGCCTCCGGGGCTTTTCTTTTTGTGCTATAATGGAACACGATATCGCGTGAAATGAGGTAGAACAGTGAAAAAAGCGTACATCGAAATGGCGAACGGCGGAACGATTGAAATCGAGTTGTTTGACAAGGATGCTCCCAATACGGTAGCGAACTTCGAGAAATTGGCGAATGAAGGGTTCTATGACGGACTGACGTTTCACCGGGTGATCAAAGGGTTTGTGGCGCAAGGAGGTTGCCCGTACGGAACGGGTACCGGCGGTCCGGGCTATACGATCAAATGCGAAATCAACCCAAACAAACATAAACGGGGGACTGTCGCCATGGCGCATGCCGGCCGTGATACGGGCGGCAGCCAATTTTACATCTGTTATGAACCGCAACCGCATCTGGATGGCCATCACACCGTGTTCGGACAGGTTGTAAAAGGCATGGAAGTGGTGGACGAAATTCGGCAAGGCGACAAAATGGCGAAAGTCACCGTCGTCGAGGAGTAAGAAAAATGGCGAAAGAACCGCGCGATACCGGAATGCCGCCGCACGATCTGACGGACGAGATCAACGAGATCGCCGAGTATCTCGAATTGCAAGTCGGACCGGTGACCGATGCGCACAAAAAAACGCTGGCCGAACTGGTGCAACGTTACGGCACGGCCGCCGTCACGCTCACGCTGGTGGCGGAAATGAACCAGCTCGATATGGTCACAGCCCTGCTGCAACAAAGCAAGGAAGTATTGAAAAAACGCAAGCGCTGACAGACTGCATGGGGAGGATCCTGCATGGAGAAACTGCGGATTGCGATCATTCAGATGGACATCGCGTTCGGTGATGTGGAAACGAATCGCCGGCGGACGGACGCGATGATCCGGGAAGCCGCCGGAAACAAACCGGACCTGATTTTGTTGCCGGAACTTTGGACAACCGCCTACGATCTCACCCGCATCGAACAGTTGGCTGACGATCAGGGGCGGGAAACGAAACAACAGATGTCCCGGCTCGCCCGGGAACTCAACGTGAACATTCTCGCCGGATCGGTTGCCGAACTGCGCGGCGGGCGGGTGTACAACACCACATTTTTGTTTGACCGCAGCGGCCGCCACACGGCCACCTATTCGAAACTGCACCTGTTTCGCCTGATGGACGAGGAAAAATATCTGCACGCGGGAGACCGGTTGGGGCGAATCGAGATTGAAGGGATTCCCTGCAGCACGATGATCTGTTACGATCTGCGGTTTCCCGAACTTTCCCGCGCGCTTGCCCTGTCCGGCGCGAAAATCCTCTTCCTGCCGGCCGAATGGCCGCATCCCCGCTTGCATCACTGGCGGACGCTGCAAATGGCACGAGCGATCGAAAATCAGATGTTCGTCGTCTCCTGCAACCGGGTCGGCCGGGCTGGCGATACGGAATTTTTCGGCCATTCGATGGTGGTCGATCCGTGGGGGGAAATCCTGTTGGAAGCGGGAGAAGAGGAAGGAATCTTCCAGGCGGAAATCGATCTTGCCGCGGTCGACTCGGTGCGCGAGCGTATTCCAATTTTCGAAGACAGACGGCCGGATGTGTACGAAACATCCAAATAACAAAAAGCAACGGCGGTTCCCGCCAAATGCTGGATGCCCCACGCTCTTGGCGGGAATCTATTGTCAGGTTTGCGCCGCCGCATAGATTTCCCGGATGTACTCCCACTCTTTCGCCAACCCTTGGCGCAATGTGACTTGCGGGTGATATCCGAGCTTCCGGCTCACCAGCGAAATGTCCGCCCAAGTGCACAGCGGATCGCCGGACTGCCGCGGCAACCATTCAATCTCCACCTGCCGTCCCGTCACCTCGCGGATCACATCTAGCACCTCGAGCACCGACGCTCTCTCCGCGCCGCCGATGTTGAACACGTTTCCGTGTTCCTGCCAATTCATCGCTTGCACGTTCGCTTCCACAACGTCCGTAACATAAGTAAAATCGCGCGTTTGTTGACCGTTCCCGTAGACCGGAATCGGCTGTCCCTGCAACACCGCTTTCAGGAACTTGTGAAACGCCATGTCGGGTCGTTGTCTGGGCCCGTATACGGTAAAATAACGCAGACTGGTCGTCGGCAGCCCATATTCCAGATGATACATGCGAACCAGATGCTCACCCGCCAGCTTGCTCACACCGTACGGCGAAATCGGCTGCGGCGGCGTGTCCTCCGGCGTCGGACCGTTGGTTCCGCCGTATACCGAGGACGACGAGGCGTACACAAACTTCTTGATCCCCCGATCCTTGCACGCTTCAAGCAATCGCTGCGTGGCCAGAATGTTCAGTTCCACATATGCCTGAAAATTGGCTCCCCAGCTATTTCGCACTCCCGCTATCGCCGCCTGATGAAACACCACATCCGTATCATCCGCCACGATTTTGGCCAAATCAAGTTGCAGCAGATCACCTTCGATCAAAGTGAAGTTTGGATGTTGCAGCGCCCCGGCCAAATTGAACCGCTTGAAACGGTTCCACTGCGGCTGATGGAACATGTCGATGCCGATTACCCGATGTCCCTCCGCCAACAGCCGCTCAGTCAGATGCGAACCGATAAAACCGGCCGCTCCCGTTACAATGATCTTCATGGTACGCCTCCTCTTCCCAATCCGAGATAGCGGACGCCTGCCGCCCGAATGGTTTCGGGGTCATACAGGTTCCGCCCGTCGACCAGAATCGGCGTCCGCATGCAGCGGGCAGCTTCGCCCCAATCGATTGTAGCAAACATCTCCCAATCCGTGCACAGAAAGGCGGCATCGGCGGCCGAAAGCGCTTCTTCGACTGTTTGGCAGACGACGACTTTCCGTTCGTCCGGCCAAGGAGTTTGGCTGGGGAATTCCACGGTAGGATCGAGAATCCGGATTTCCTGGCAGTCCGCCAACAACTGTTCGACGATTCGGATTGCCGGCGATTCCCGCTGATCATCCGTGTCCCGCTTAAATGTCAAGCCAAACACCGCGATCACCCAAGGTTCTTTGGCAGTCCCCCGCAGCGCTTCCGTTAGTTTTCGCAGATACAGATCGGATTGGGTCTGATTTACCCGTTCCACCGTTTCCAGTATCTCCGCCCCCACCCCCAGTTCTTTTGCGGTTGCGATCAACGCTTTCACATCTTTCGGAAAACAGGATCCTCCATACCCAATGCCGGCTTGCAAAAATTCAGTCCCGATCCGCCGGTCCATGCCCATTCCTTTTGCCACCTGCGTCACATCTGCCCCGGCCCGGTCCGCGATTCGTGCCATTTCATTAATAAACGAAATTTTGGTGGCGAGGAAGGAATTGGAGGCATACTTGATCAGCTCCGCCGTTTCCCAGTCGGTGACAAGCAGGCGGCCGATCAGGGGCTTATAAGCATCCTTCATCAATTGAATCGCCCGTTGGCTGATCCCTCCCAGCACCGTTCGATCCGGATGAAACGAGTCGTAGAGTGCCGAACCTTCTCTTAGAAATTCCGGATTGGAGACAAGATCAAACAGGCTTGGATCGCCGATTTTGCGGCTCAAGTAATCGGCCAGCCACCTGTTGGTTCCGACCGGAACCGTGCTTTTTACCGCAATCACTTTGTAACCGTTGATCGAATGTGCGATGGTGTCGGCCGCACTCATTAGGAAAGAAATGTCGGCTGTACCGTCCGGACGCGGCGGAGTGCCGACCGCTATCAAAATGATGTCGCTCGCCTGAATCGCCGCTTCAATCTGATCGGTAAAAACCAGCCGGCCGGTTTTGAGCATTTCCGCCAGCAACTGATCCAGTCCCGGTTCGACAAACGGAAGAATTCCCTGCTTCAATTTTGCCACTTTGGCCGAATCAATATCGGCCCCGAAAACCCGATGGTGCAACGCGGCCAGAACAACTGCCGTTGTGGTACCAACATAACCGGACCCGATTACCGTAATGTTCATGTTGTGGGTTCACCTCTCCAAGGTCGAATCCGTGCGTTTCGTTTGACCATAAACATCGCCGATTTTCCAAAATCGATCGCAACCCGGCCTTGTTCTCGGGCAAGTTTTTCCGCAAGAATCACCGCATTGACGCCTGCCGAGATCAGCACAATGTCGCATTTTACACGTTTCATTTCGCGAACGGTCTGATCGATTTGGTCATAATGGGAAAACGGGATCCTCGCCACGATTTGAATGTCAAAATCCCCATATTCCTTCTCCACCAGCTTTGCAAACGGATCCGCCCATTTTGAAATGACTGCCACCCTGCGTCCCTGAAGCATTTCCCAGAAGCTCTTTTTCTCAACCAAGTGCCGGTTGACCAGCGTATGGCAGACAAATTGGGGACGGATGCCGTACTTTTTGAAACATTGATCGGTGAGCGGCCGGAGGTATTTTTGCGGGGCTAGGAGCTCGCGTTCCTCATAATGGGGAATTCCGACCAGATCGGCCCGTTTCAGCGCCTCGATCATCTGATCGCGGGCACGTTCGTTCGGCAGCCGAATCCCTTTTCGGTTCGTCTTTTGGGATAGACGCCCCCAGCGCGTCTTCAGCACACGGTTGATCGGCATGACAAACCGCTGCGCCAGCACAATATTTTCCCCGTCCCCGACCCGCACCAGACAAAACGGCACTTTTTTGCAAACGGCCTGGTCGATAAACTGAATCACCTGTTCGGTTGACAACATTGTCCTGTCTGAAGTGTTCATTTGCCGCTTCCCCTTTTTCGCAGCAAATAGGCGCCGTACAGGATCGGAGTGTAAAACGTATTTCTCCACATTTGCCGTTGGTTGGCCTTGTGAAATGCAATTCTTAAATCCCTGCCGTTCGCTTCAATGAATTTGACCTTGCCATCCTCCGTGACCGCCAAGTCTAATCCCAAATCGGCGATTTCGGGACCGATCTGTTCCATTTGGCGAGCAATCCGCAGAGAAGCCTTTTTCAGGTCGCGGTAAACCTCGGCCGCCTCCGACTTCGAAAAGACACTATCCAATACCTGTTTTGCTTCAGCCGCTCTTGCCCCGACCGCGAGATTTGTCGCATGGGCGTTTGGCACCCCTATCTTTGCTACGGCCCCGGAAATTGTCCACTCTCCTTTCTCCCCCTTTTGCACCGTAACCCGAAAATCAATCGGCTGCTCGTCAAGCTGAATCAACGGAATGGCTTCCTGGATCAGATAGGGGCGTTTGCCAATTTTGTGCCGGATCCCGGCGATTGTTTCGAGGGGCACCGTATGGTGGCGGGAGCACCCCGCCACTGTCCTTGACACAATCAATCCTGCATCCGACAACCGCAGGCGAACCACTCCCCACCCCAGGCTTCCGCTGCGCGGTTTCAAATAAACGGTCTGGTACTTCCGCAACCACGATAGAATCTGTCTGTCGGAACGTAATCGTTCCGTATCCGGTATATATTGCGCGGTTTGAGGGTTCTGGACGAGATGGCGGTGAACTTCCCATTTGTCAAACCGCATGATTCGGTTGTATAAGATGGTTCCGTCACGGGCAATGAAGGAATAAATCTGCTTGCCGCCTTTCTTCAATAGGAGGGCGCGGTTGTGCACCACGGAAGGAATTTTGTAGACACCCTGTTCATAAGTATTTGTATCCGGATTCCAGACGTAGGCGTACGTATATCCGGTTTCACCCAGAAGTGAACGGTTGGAGAAGAATACGACGGTCACTCCCGCTTTTTCCGCCGCTTCCGAATAAAAGGGGAGGTATTCAAACTGGTAGCGGCCGCGAAGCGCACCGCATAGCTGTGAATGATTCAACAGAACGCCAAGATCAGCGGTTTGGATCTCCATTGGCCTGCCTCCCATGGCGCTTTTTATCGTACAATTTGGCCAATTGTTTGAGTTTCGCTTCGTTCCAACCGTACAACTTCAAAATGGAAGCCCGTATTTCCGGATGATAGATTTTGACGCTCAATCGGCTTCTGTTATCATCGTGCTGCCGGTATTCGGCCAGCGGTTCCTGCAGGCAGTGGCCGCGGTAGTAAGCAGCCAGTCGCATCCACATGTCCCAATCCTGGGAATACCAGTACTTTTCATTGAAGAGTCCCGCCCTCTTAAAACATCTCTTGTGAACCAACACCGTCGATGTGCGGATTGTGAACTTGCGGGTGAAGAGGCAATACTGCAAATGTTCCCGGCTCTTGCAGGCGCGGGGTTTTCGCAGTTTGGTGATTTGTCCCCGTTGATCGACGTTGTAATACCAACTGTAAAGAAACCGGCAGTTTGGATGATTGCGGATATAGTTCAGCTGTTTTTCCAGCTTTTCCGGCAGAAACCGGTCATCCGAATCGCAAAACGCGATATACTCGCCTTTCGCGTGCAAAATACCGATGTTTCTGGCGGCAGACGGCCCCCGGTTGGCCTGGTGGATGTAGCGGACCTGATCCCCAAACGCTGCGACCTGCTTACGTGTAGAATCAGTGGAGCCATCATCCACCACGAGAATTTCAAAATCGCGGTACGTCTGGTTCAGGATGCTGTCGATCGCTTGGCAGACATAGGCTGCCCGGTTGTATGTCGGAATCACAACGCTGATTGTGGGCATTGCCTGATCTCTCCCTCCAGCAACTGCTGTTTTCCTCTATCGGTTTGTGAGAATGTCGGCATACATCTTTTCCAACTCCAGAACCTGTGTCTGTAATCGAAACGATTTGATCACCGTTTTCCTGCCTTTTTCGCCCATTTTTCCCCATTTATGAGGATTCCTGATCAGGTCAAGCAACCGCTTGGCCAACTCCGCACTGTCCCGCTCCCGTACCAAGTATCCTGATTTTTTGTGTTTGACCAGTTCGGGGATACCGGCGTGCGATGTGGCAACCACCGGCAGTCCGGTCGCCATCGCTTCCTTTAGGACATTGGGAATCCCCTCCTGGTTGCCATTGCGGGTCGTGACGCTCGCAAGCGCAAACAGATGCGCCTGTTGCATTGCTTCCGCCACCTTCTGATGCGGAATCTCCCCCAGAAACTCCACTTTGTGCTGGATGCGGAGGCTTCTCGCCTGCTGCCGCAAACGTTCGCGGTACGGTCCATCGCCCGCAATCCGCAGGCAGATATTGGGATATTCCTGCTGCACCTTGTGAAATGCATCAAGCAGATAGTTCATTCCCTTCTTCTCGACCAACCGCCCCACAGATAGCAAAATGATTTTGCCATCCGCCGGAAATGTTCGTTGTTTGAACGCAAACCGGTCCACATCGATTCCGCTGTGGTGGACGCGGATTTTCTCCGAGGGGCAACCGAATCTGAGCAGCACCTCCCGCATGTTTTCGGACGTAACCGTAAACGCCTCTCCTTCCGCAAAGAGGCGCTGCAAATTGCCTTTGTATTTGGCGAGAGAGACCCGGTTGGAGGGAAGGTCAAATCCGTGAAAGGAAGTCAGCATGGGAAGCCCCAGCTTTTTTTTGACATTGAGGATTTCCGCCCCCGTGGTGCCGAATCTGGCATGAATCAGGTCAATGTTCTGTTCGCGGAGAATTCTCTCCAGGTCGGGTAACCGCTTGAATTGGAAAATCGGGTGAAACGGGAAGTGTTTGAGATTCAGAATGCGCTTGGTGCAAACAACCGGTGAAACCACTCTGAGATTGACCAGTTCCGAATAAATAAACGTTTCGCTGAGCGGCAGATACCAGGAACGTACGACTGCAACCTTGACCATGGCGTTCCTCCTTTTGTAGCCATACTATGAGGCGGATGCCGGTTGCTCTTGTGCAAAGGCATAGAATTTCCGCAGAAGCGGACGCCCATTTTGCGAAGTTCCGGATTTCTGCGGAACTGCGGGCGGGCTGGTTACATATACGAAAAACGAGGAGGTGCAACGAATGGTCGACTATATCGTTGGACGCAACCTGGGGCATTTGAACCGGTGTGTGGCGAATGTCGAAAAAAGCATGGAGATCGGTTCGTTACCAGTTCGTATTCACGCGTTCCCTCCGGCGCATGAGTGGCTTCGCAACAATCTCCCAAGCTGCAGACTTAGAGCGTTTTCCGGAGCCCAGTTGAAAAACTGCAGGGAATGGTTTCTGAAACAGGACCTGATCTTTCATGACTGGCGGGAAGAGGTACGGCTGCTTAAGCAAAAACGGCAACAAGACGGCCCGATTCTGGCCGGGATTTATCACAGTGAACTGGCGGTCTCGCCGGACGATACGGAATTGACGCGAAAGTTCAAACAGCAGATCCAAAACATCGCCCAACAAACAACCGATCTGTTTTTTCACATCAATTTACGACTGCCGGAGAAGCTTCCAGATCTCTCCGTGTACTATGTGCCGATTCCTCCCATTGTCCGTAACCTGACACAAACTCCCGGGCAAGTCAAAAAGAGATTGGGCATCCCGGAGGATGAACCGTTTATTCTCGTGCAGATGGGGGGCGGCATCGGCAAGTACCGATACCGATTCATTGTAGATTGGTACAACAAAATCAACCGGCTGAAAACCTCGTACCGGATCGTGGTGGCGAGTCAGTTGGAGCCGGTCGATTACGAGTTTGCGCCCCCGATCATTCAGGCGCCCTTGTTTGAAAATGGGAGAGATTTGGTGAACGCCGCGTCGCTCGTGGTGAGCAAGCCTGGAATGGGAATCCTGATCGATTGCATCACGACTGGCACCCCGCTCTTGGCATTGCCGGCGGATACGAAGGAGCGGCTCGTCAAAAACATGATGCTGGCGGAACTGGTGGGGAGCGATGTATGCATCGCTTCAAACCGGTTCACCGCTGACGATCTGGCAAAACGGATTGCAGAGATCGTGCAGTATAGCAGCTACTTCGAACAGAAATTCAATAAAATTCCACAAACTGGAGCAGAGGTGGTCGCCCGCTCGATGCATGTACTGGCCGGCCGCCGGCTCGATGAACTGCCCGACCTGTTTGGTAAAATCCTGGAATTCACCCCGTTTCACAGTGCATGAACAAGGCCACTGAAACAGGTGGCCTTGTTGGAAGTGAATCACGTTTCTCCATCCAGTTGCGTGTGCAACGGCCGGTATACATTTTTGATGAATTTATGCACCAAATGAGGCAGGCTTTTTTGTCTGCGGTATAGAAGTGTGGAGATGATTCCACGTTTGTCAACGCTTGTCAAGCCCCAGTCATTCGGTACAAACGCAAGGATCTCCTCCAACAGAAGGGAAGGGATCGTCTGAATGACATCCAACTGTTCATAAAATTGCCGTTCCTCTTCGATAAAGCGGGCCATCAGTTGATGCACCGCACTTTTCAGGATGCCGACCGGAAGCGTTTCCAGGTGTGGCAGCATCCACCCGTAGGATCCGAAAATTTCCGCCTGGTCGATCATCCACAAATAGTAAGTGCCCGGTCCCTGTTCCTGCAGCAAAATATTTTTTCGTGTCCTGTCTCGATTGCACAGCCAGTAGTCGAGCAGGATGATGCCCGGGAGGGAGCGGTGGTTCACCACATATTGCACATCCGCTGCGGTTCCGTCCACACAGCCGTCGATGTAGAGGGACGCAAACTGTTTTTGGGTCGGAGGGACTGTGGCCAAGGCCGGTACACTGCGGCAAAACGACGGGGGAATCTCTACCAGTTTGGCTGGTGGGACGGGAAGTTGCAAAAATCGGGCCAGGCAATAGGCGATCCATTCATTTGCCAGCGTTCGCTCGAAGCCGGGCTTCAGAAACTTGACCACATACTCGCGACCATCATCAAAGGCGATCAAATGGGCACCCGATTTTCCTGGGAAGCATCGCTTGTAGGCAACAGGCTGCATCACAGGCGGCCCCCTTCCACTACAACCCGCTTCAGCAGGCGGATATAGGCTTCGGCGCAACGGTTGATCGCAAACTGGTTTTGCGCCCGCTCGACAGCCGCCTGTGACATCAGATGATAGACAGTCGGGTTGTCAACCACGCGGTAAATTTGGCGGGTTGCCCCGCGTGCATGTTCCTCCCGGTACAGGCGACCCGTTTCGCCCTGCAAGACCAATTCGGGAATGGAGGTGATTTTGGGGGCGACGACAGGTACACCGCATGCCATCGACTCGATGAACGTGTTGCCGAACGACTCCCCTTTTGTCGTCGCCAGTGTGCAGCCGCCCGACTGCCGAATCTTTGCATAGACATGCGGCATCTCCTGATAGGGCACGACCGGGAACCATTTTACGATCTCGGTCAGCTGCTCCTCCTTCCACTTTGCGGCAAATTCGTCCCGCTGCACGCTTTGCGCACCGCCGATTACCCAGAACTCGATGTCATCTCGTTCTTTCCTGATCAAACGGGCAATTCGCAACAGCAACGGCCAATTTTTCCGCTTGTCAAGCCGGCCGATCCAGCCGACAATCTTTTTTCCGCTCGGCAAAAACGGTTCCGTGTCATAATGAATCTGATCGAACGGGATGGGGTGAAAGAATGAGAGATCCACACCGTTGTAAATCACTTCGATCGGGATGTCGTCAACCAGAATCGAAGCCAGCCGCTTCTGGTAGCAGGAGGGGACGACAAACGCGGCCGGCCGGACGCCCGCAAACCCTTGCACATGTGGTTTCAGCTTTAAAATCTCCGGCGTTCGCACTTCAACGATCACCGGACCGGTAAAATTCGCCTTCCGAATCCAGCGATAGGCGTCTCCTGTATCGACAACGACAATCGCATCATACGAATTGCGTTCAATCACTCCGACAATCTCTTGCTCCACTTTTGTCAGGTAAACGGGAGCAACGTCCTGCATGATGTGCATGCCGCCAAGATCGGTTGTGTACAGAAATTCGGTGACAATCCCATGTTTTTGAAAATACATCGCACGGTTCCGCCAACCGGCATTCACACCGCCTACCGTCAACAGACGCCAGATAACAAGAATCTTCAAAACGATCCCCCTTCACTGAATCAATCTTCCATGTGGGGTCAGGATGTGCTATTCCTGTCAGAAAACCTTGTGCGCCTTGCTTTTCACTTTCCCTTCCAAGGCGGTTGATTTGGCGACCTTGGCTTTTGTCCCGGAACCGGGCTTTGACTTGGTAACCGATTTTTCGCTTGGCTTTGTGACATGCGTCAGTTTCGGTTTGGGATTGGACTTCAGTTTTGGGTTGGATTTTACGGTGCTCGATTTCTGTTGTAGTTTTTGTACCAACTGGTTTTTCTCCAGATACCGGTCAATCTGCCGTTTCACGTACTTCTCGATGGTTTTTTTCGATGTTTCGGCCTTTCCGCTTTTCGCACTCCGTTTTTTGTCCTTTGTTTTCTGTTTATTTCCGGTTACCAGCGAGCGGTCGATCCAGTCCGCGAAATCATCTTTCAGTTGCTTCCGTTTGCCGTTTTTCCTGAGTCTGCTTTCCTTTTCCAGCAGATACGGATAAAACCGGTTTCGCAGTTGCTCCAGCTCGTGATCCGTTTCCATCATCCCCAGATTGTCGTTCTCTTCGGTCACCATCGGCTCTTCCGGTCGCTTCTCCGGCTTCCCTTGCGGAGGCTCGCCCGCTTTCGCCTGATACTGGTCGATCTGCCGGTCAATCTCTTCCTTTACAGTTTCAGCATCGCGCCCCTGCTCGGCCAGATCCTTGTACCATTCTTCTTTGTAAATTTTTCGCACCAAGCCTTCCAGCTTCGCGAAATATTTCTTCTTGTTGCTCATCGTCAGCAACGGCTGACTGAGCGCACGCACCGCGTCTTCCGTTTCCGGCAGATTGCTTTTGGCGATCACCTGGTAAATCTGGCGGGCCATGCTGTCGATCTGCATGTGTTGCTGCCATTCCTGATAAAGATTGGGGGCCATTTCCCGTACATGTGCGAGGAACACATCCTTATGGTCATTGCCCAGACTGCTCAACAGCTTGCGGGGATACGGATAGGTGCGCTCCCGCCACACCATGTGGGCCACGTCAAACACCTTGATGCTGCCATCCGGCTGGAGATAGATTTTCCGCTTGTGATGGTCGATCATCTTATACCCGATATCCTTGAATGTGGCCAGCATCTCGATCAGCTTGAGGGACAGTTCCCTGGTCAGCGGTTGCGATTGCAAGTAATCGTGCAGAGTGATTCCTTTCACCAGTTCCATAAAGATGTAATGGGTGCCCTTGTCAAACACGCGGGGAATCAAAGAGGTGTTCTGACCCAGCGACAGCGCATGATGTTCCCGTTCGCAGTCCTGCTCGTTGGCAAACACCTTGACACACAGATCCTCTCCCACTTTCAGAACGGCATCCCGCTTGCTGCGCCAGATGAGAGGCAGCGGAGTGGGATTTTCAACGATCACCGGCTCATTCTCGACGCTTTGTACCCGTACCTGCTGCACCCATTCCCTGATTTGGGCGTAATCGATCATCGGTTCTGCCGCTGCAGCCGGAACTTCGGCCGCCTGAACCGGTGTGTCCGCCGGTGGGTCGTGGACGTCTAGGGCCGCCTCCGGTTCCAGTTCCGCTTGTTCGACGGCGTCCGCTTCCATTTCTTCCCCATCTATGTCGGTTTCCATTGTTTCCATGTCCGCTACCGACTGCGCCCCGAACGAGGGGTCGATTTTTCCCTGCGCCAGATCCATGCGCGATCTGCTCCTTTCTGTTGTCTGCTTCTACGGTCTTTACCAACATTTAATGCACCGCTACCCGCTTCCGTTCATAAAATGGTTGGATGCACATGGGTGGACGTCTGTCTCGAGTTTTGGCAAACGGGCCAGCCACTGCATAGATTAAAACCGTAACCTGCAAACTGGGGAACAACGCGGAGGTCAGGGGAATGATCTACCAGAGGCAAACGTACCAGATCCGCCCGGAACATGCGGAGCCGCTGAACCGGTTTTTCCATGCATACCTGCTGCCAAACCGGGTGAAAAACGGCGCCAGGCTGGTGGGGTGCTGGATCACTGAAAACAGGCGAGAAATCACAGCGATCTGGGAGTATCCGAACCTGGAGGAGTACCGGAAGATCGAAGAACGGGTTCAAAAGGATGAGTTGCACCGCCGCGCACAAGCCGAGTGCAAACAACGGGAGTTGTACCTGGCGTGCAGGGAGGAATTCCTGCAGTCAACCGGATCGTATCCTTCGCCGCAACAGACTGTAACAGTCAGCGGCTATATTACAAATGAGCAGCAGGAAGCACTGCTCGTCCGCACGTATTGGCGTTCTGACACATGGGAACTCCCAGGGGGCGGCGTTGAAGCAGGGGAAACGTTGGATGCCGCATTGTGTCGCGAGATTTTGGAAGAAACGGGAATTCATGTGAACTTGCACGGGATTACCGGCGTCTATTCAAATGGAAGCACCATTTCGATCGTCTTTCGCGGAACTTGTCAGGCAGGCCCAACCGCTCCATCAAACGAAACGAAAGAGGTCCGGTTTCAAAAGATCGACGAAACCAATCTGGCTTCCTATATCACCCGTCCCAAATTCAGGTCGCGCGTGCTCGACTCAATGCGCGGCATTTGCGTTCCCTATGAAGCATTCCGTGTCAGGCCGTATCAGCTTGTACGCAGGTATGATCCGCATCGCGAACCTTTCCGATAGCACACAAAAAAAGGCCGCACTGGCCTGTTTGGCTGGCGGTTATCGGGAGTTCATGACAAACGAATAGGTCTCCGCCAGCCCCTGGCGAATGCCATACTCGGGTTGCCACCCCAACTGTTCGTACGCTTTCCGGTTGGCCAGGCAGCTGTTCCGGATGTCGCCCGGCCTTTCCGGCCAATATTCGACCGGAATGTCAGCACCGTGAATGTCTTTCAGATAGTCCACCAACTGATTGATCGATGTGCGGGCGGCGGTGGATACGTGGATGATCTGGTTGTCTCCTTTGCCAATGGCCGCCAGGTTGGCTCGTACGACATCTTTTACATAGACAAAATCGCGGGTTTGTTCCCCGTCCCCATGAATCTGCAGCGGCATCCCCCGCTTGATGCGATCCAGGAAAATCGCCACCACGCCGCCTTCTCCTTTCGGTGTCTGCCGGGGGCCATAGACATTCGCGTAACGCAAAATCGTGTACTGCAGCCGGTGCATTTGGTGAAACAAACGGATAAACGATTCGGGCGTCAGTTTGGAAATTCCGTAAAACGAAATCGGGCAGGTGGGCTGTTCCTCGCGGATCAGTTCCGTCCCGCAATCGCCATACACGGCGCAGGAAGATGCATAGACCAATTTTTTGACAGAAGCCTGGCAACATGCCTCCAACACATTAATGGTTCCCAGGATGTTGACAGACGCATCATAGTCCGGTTCCCGGATCGAACGTTGCACATCGACCTGCGCCGCCAGGTGAAACACAACATCCGGTTGCTCGCGCACGATCAACTCCCGGGTTTCCGCATCGCCAACATCCAGCACGTGCAGGACCGCCTGCGGGTTCACCCACTCCCGGTGGCCGGTCGCAAGATTGTCGATCACATGCACCAAAGCCCCTTCCGCAACCAGTGCCTCTACCAGATGGGAGCCGATAAACCCGGCTCCGCCGGTTACAATCGCCTTCAAGGTGTCACCCCCGTTCGGATTCGACAGTTTGGCGGTACCATTCGATGGTTCGACGCAACCCCGTTTCCAGACCCACCCGCGGTGTGTACCCCAGGATCGACCGGGAACGGGAAAGGTCGGGAATCCGCGCCTTCATATCTTCATACCCGGGTCCATACGCCGCTTCATACGGCACCCGGACGATCGGCGATGTGGAGCCCGCCAGCCGATGGATCAGGGTGGCTAACTCCTGCACGGTAGTCTGCTGGTCCGAACCGATATTGAAAGCCAGTCCGTTGGCTCTCGGTCCGAGTGCAGCCACCGTGCCCGTTACAGCATCATCAATATACGTAAAACACCTGGATTGGGTACCGTCGCCATAGACTTCGATCGGTTCATTGTTCAGTGCCGCCCTGACAAACCGCGCCACGACCCCGCCATACTGGGAGGATGTCTGGCGAGGGCCGTATGTGTTGAAATAGCGGATGATCGTCACCGGCAATCCGTTCTTGGCGTAGGCGAAACACAAATGTTCGTCAAGTGATTTCGCTGTGGCATAACACCAGCGGTGAATCGATGGCGCCCCCAGCACGCGATCCGATTCCTCGGTGAAGGGGAGGTTCTGGTTCTTCCCATAGATTTCAGAAGTCGATGCAAAAATCACTTTCACGCGCTTGCGATAGGCCAGTTCCAGCACATTCCGGGTGCCGTCAATATTCCCTTCCATCACTTTCAACGGATTTTCGACCGTATTTTTAACTCCCAAAACGGCAGCCAGATGAAACACGGTGTCACAGTTGTCCATCAGCTTGCTGAGGGTTTGCCGGTTGGTCACCGAATCGTGGACAAACGTGTGCCTCTGGTGGCCCATCACGTCACGCAGGAATTCCGGTCGCCCTGTCGAACAATCGTCCAGCGTAGTCACCTGGTGCCCGATTCTCAAAAGCCGCTGGACCAGATGAGATCCGATGAAGCCGGCGCCGCCTGTAACAAGGATTTTCAAAACCGTTCCCTCCTACAACAAAATGACGTTCCGGCGGTGCTGCACGCTGCGTGTCGCGTTGCGCGTATCAATCACCAACGGCGCATACGCCACGATCGATTCATATGGAATGCCGGTGTGATCGGTGAGAATCAGCGTACAATCATGCTGTTCCACATACCTTCGGGTCAGCGCCAGACGTTTCAGCCGCATCCCGGCCACTTCGATCTCCTTGATATAGGGATCGTAAAAATTGACCAGAATCCCCAACGCCAGCAGCCGCTCGATAATTTTGAAAGCGGTCGATTCACGCGTATCATTCACATCTTTCTTGTACGTGACGCCAATCACAAACACCCGGCTTCCCGCCAGCGGCTTTTTGGCTGATAGATGCTGCTGCAGTTTCCAAACGACAAAATCCGGCATCTGTTGGTTGATCTTGTGGGCCAACTCGATAAATTGCAGATCGAACTGGTATTCCCTCGCTTTCCATGACAGGTAGAGCGGGTCGACCGGAATGCAATGCCCGCCGATGCCCGGCCCCGGATAATACGGGGTAAAGCCGTACGGTTTTGTGCTTGCGGCAGCGATCACTTCCCACAGATCGATCTGCATCCTGTCGCACAACATCGCCAGTTCGTTCATGAATGAAATGTTGACGAACCGCTGACAGTTCTCCAGCAGCTTGGTCATCTCAGCAACCCTCGGAGAAGACACCACCACTACCTGGTCAAAAACCGTTTCATAGACCCGTTTCGCAAATTGCGTGCACCTGGGTGTCACTCCCCCCAGCACTTTCGGAATCTTATGCAGAGCAATCTGATCCTGGCCAGGGTCGATCCGTTCCGGCGAATACGCTAACGCTACATCCTTACCGGCTTGCAGGCCGCTTGCCTCGAGCAGCGGTCGCAGTTCTTCCTCGGTCGTTCCGGGATAGGTCGAACTCTCGAGGACCACCAGCTGACCGTTTCGCAGATAAGGCAATGCGCTTTCCATCGCCTTCCGCACGTATTGCAGATCGGGCTGTGCCTGTTCGTCCAGGGGGGTTGGCACACACAGAATCACCGCATCCACTTCTGCCACCACGTCGTACGAGTCACCGACAAAGAAACGACCCGTTGCAAACAGGCTTCGAATGTCGCCATTTGTAAAGTCGGACAGATAGCTCTGCCGCTTCATCAGTTTCCTGATTTTGTTTGCGTCCACGTCAATCCCGTATACGGTATGGCCTTTTTTCAGAAACAAACGAGCCAGCGGCAGCCCGACATATCCAAGACCAATGATTGCCAGTTTGTAAAGGACGATCTCTCGCACCCCGCTCACCCCTTTCCAGATTCTAAAACATACTACGTATAAACCTTGGCCGCCGTAATGGATAAGCACCCTGCCAATCCAAAATTAAGGAAAGCGCCTTTATGTTTACATCATGTGTTTGCCGGCCGTGTTCGGACTGCACAGGCAAAAATGGATTCCAACCTACCGGAAATATAGTTTTCTATCTCTTTCCGATGGGTATTTGGCAACATAGGATAGTATCGACATCTTGACAGGAGAAAGGGTGAGGCTGTTGAGAATCTTGTTGGCTACCTATTGGTACCTGCCGCATGTAGGAGGGGTGTCGACCTATGCATACGGGCTGAAACGGCGGTTGGAGCAAATGGGGCACCAGGTGGATATGTTCGCACACCATCCGGATATGGATAAGTACTACATGCCAAACAACGGACGTTTTCTCGATAAACCGAAAGTCAAAGACGTGATTTACGAAAAGGTGCTCGCCTTTTACAACAAATATCTGCCGCAAGTCGACCCCTGGATCCGCTGGCGGGACATCGAACGCTACAGCTTTGAAGTGGCGGCCGCCGTATTCGGTCTTACCAAGTATGATGTG
Organism: Effusibacillus pohliae DSM 22757; assembly: GCF_000376225.1. Lineage (NCBI taxonomy): Bacteria > Bacillati > Bacillota > Bacilli > Caryophanales > Alicyclobacillaceae > Effusibacillus > Effusibacillus pohliae. The sequence goes on along the minus strand of NZ_AQXL01000118.1, from coordinate 23,491 downwards.
ATCCATACGCAGGACATTGTATCGACCCGCGCCTTGTGGCGGGTGAAGCCGCCATCCATTCCCCTGGTCGCCACCATTCACGGGTGTCTCGCCACCGAGTTCCTGGTGTCGGGCGAGGTGACAGGCAAAGAAACGCTTCCCTGGCATTACGTCGCTGCCGAAGAATACTATGGAGCCACCTCGAGTAACATCACGATCGTCCCCACCCAATGGCTGAAAAATCTGATGGTCAGCGAATTCAATGTGCCGGCTCAGCATGTCACCGTCGTGCCGTACGGAATGGATATCCCCGCTTTTTTGAAAAAGATGGAAAGGGGAGGAAAGTCGTACACCCCCTCCGGCAAGTATATCCTCGCCTGCCCCGCACGGCTTGTTCCGGTGAAAGGACACGAACATCTGCTGCGTGCACTGGCAAGGCTGAAACAGGACCGAACCGATTGGCTGTGCTGGCTGATCGGCGATGGTCCATTACGCCAACAGCTGGAACAACTGAGCGAACAGTTGGGCCTCGACACGCATGTGATGTTCCTCGGGAACCGGAATGACGTGCCGGCTCTGCTGCGGCAAGCGGATATTTTCGTGCTGCCGAGCCTGCAGGACAACCAGCCTTTTTCGATCATGGAAGCACATATTGCGGGCAAGCCGGTTGTCGTCACGGATGCCGGCGGAATCCCGGAAATGGTGGAACATGGCCGGACCGGATTGATCTCTCCCGCAGGCGACAGCGAGCAGATGTACCAAAATCTGAAATATTTGCTGGAAGATGAGTCCCTGCGCCACTATCTGGCGGAAACCGGCAAACGGTTCGGGATGGAGCAATGGTCTTTCGAAAGGATGGTTGATCGCACGCTGGATATTTACAGGACGGTGGTCGGGAGGGAATTCCATTGAGTGACAAACACATGAGTGACAAAGACAGCAAACGAAACAGGAAACAGCATACGGAAACAATGGACGAAATGCTGGAACAGCTGCTGGCCGAGCTGGAGAAGCTGAAACAGGAAAATGACCGGCTGCGGCAGCAATTGCAACCGGCCAGCGCGAATTTGCCAAAAACGGTCGGTGACGCGGAACGAATGGCAGACACCGGGAGCAACCGGACGGTCACACGGCATGCCGAGAAACAGGACGCCGACCTTGCGGATGAGAACTCCGTGCCGCTCAACGACTACTGGAACTCATTAAGTCTCGGCTACAGCATGTACGATTCACTCTTTCTTATTGCCGAGCCCACACAGACATGGCCCGATCCACTCGTCTGGAACATTATGTACGCAGCCGCACCCGCCGGCTATGCGATCCCGGATCCTGCATTTGTCCAGGTGTTGTCGACAGCTGTCGCCTGGCTGCTGCTCAAACCCACTCTGCCCGAACAGACTTTGCCGTATGACTCGTTTTTGCAGGCACTGGCACAAATTCCCGGTGAGGTGGAGGATGAGGCAACGCCGAGTTGATCATCCATGGTCAAAAAATCTCCCCCGACGCGAACAGCAGGGGGAAATTTTATTTCTTTTTCTTTTCTTTTGCTTTTTTGCGTTTGCTACGCAGTTTCAGGTACTGGTCGATCTCTTTTTTGATCTTTTCCGGATCGCGGCCCTGCACAATCAGATCCTTCACCCACTCTTCTTTCCACACTTTGCGGACCAGTTCCTCCAATTTGGCGTAATGCACTTTATCGTCATGCGTGGTGAGCAACGACTTGCTCAGTTTTTTCACGTCTCTGGCATCGCTCCCTTTGGATGGCTCGCTGGCTCGCACAACCCGATAGATGCGGCGGGCCATTTCGTCCATTTTCATGTAGTGCTTCCATTCTTCGTACAACTCCGGCGCCATCTCCTGAACATGGGACAGGAAGACTTCCCGGTAGTCCTTGCCGAGACTGGTCAGCAACTTGCGAGGATACGGATAGGTCCGATCCCGCCAGACCGTTCGGGCGACGTCGATCACTTTCAGACTGCCGTCCGGTTGCAGATAAATCTGCCGCTTATGATGATCGATCCGCTCATATCCAATTTTTTGAAACGTTACCAGCATCTCGATCAATTTCCGCGAAAGCTCCTTTGTCAGCGGCTCCGCTTCCAGGTAGTCGCGCAAACTGATCCCCTTGATCAGTTCCATCACGATGTAGTTTGGGCCTTTCACGTACACGCGGGGAACAAGATTTGTCGATTGTCCCAACAGGAGCGCATAATGTTCCCGCTCACAATCGTCCTGGTTGCCGAACACTTTCATGCAGGTGTCTTCCCCGATCTGGAAGACCGCCCCCTGCCGCCCTTTTCCGATCATCACCAGCGGCGTGCGGTTTTCCACTTCGACATCCGCATTCAACAGATTTTGCACGCGTATTTTTTTTACCCATTTGGCAATCTGCTTCCGATCAATCGCTGGCAGTTGCCTCCCATCCTCCTGTTTGGCCTGCTCCGGTTCCGATAGCCACTCCGGTTTCAGCGGCAGTTCTGGCTCCGGCGCCGGTTCCGTCTGCAGTACCGGATGTGGCTCACGGGGCGTCATCGGTGCTGCGTATACGTCCTCCATGTTCATCTCGTGGCTGTTCATGCAATGTGCTCCTTTCCCGTTATTCCTCATCCACCGGCAGATACAGCCGCGAGTGGTCTCCCAGTTGCACACGCAGCGACCGGGGATAACGCCGGCTGCCTTCCAATGTCACATCGCCGCCAATAATGCTTTCATCAATTCGCCTGGCAATGTTGCGGATGCGGGTCCGTTCCAGCACAATGCAGTTCTCCATCTCGCTGTCCTCCACCAGAACATCATCCCCGATCGCGCTGAAGGGTCCGATATAGGAGCGAATGATCCGTGTGCCGGCACCAATCACAGCAGGCCCCCGAATCACCGAATTTTCAACATGCGCTCCCTTCCGGATCACCACAGGCCCTTCCAGCAACGAAGACTCGATATTGACACCTGTTTCGTACTGCTCACCCCGGAGTTCCAACAAAACACGCCGGTTGCACGCCAGCAGATCTTCGGGCTGCCCCGTGTCCCTCCACCATTTGTCAGTTGGAACGGCCGTTACAGTGAAACCATGGTTGATTAATCCCTGTACCGCGTCCGTAATTTCATACTCGCCCCGAGCAGAAGGTTGCAGTCGATCGATCATATCGAACACAGCCGGAGTGAACAGATAAATCCCGACGATCGCAAAGGGGCTCGCCGGATGACGGGGTTTCTCCTCGACCCGTACGATCCGCTGCCCCTCAAATTGCACCACTCCAAATTGGCTAGGATTCGCTACCCGGCTGACCAGCAGCATCGCTTCCGGTTTTTCCGCCTCGAATCGGTCAACCAAATCATGCAGTTCTCCCGCATAGAAATTGTCTCCAAGGAACAGCAAAAAGGAATCGTTCCCAATAAAAGAACGGGCGCAACGTACGGCATCCGCCAGTCCACGCGCCTCCTGCTGCACGATGTACCGAATGTCCACCCCGGCGCATCCCCGGCTCAGGGTATCAGCAAACTGGGATTGAAAGCAAGGGGGCACCACGATTCCGATCTCCAGTATTCCCGCGTCCTTCATTTGATCGATCGCATACTGAATCACCGGTTGATTGGCAATCGGCAGCAGATGTTTGGGACGGGAGTGGCTGTAGGGCCGTAACCGTGTTCCCTTGCCTCCACATAGAATCAAACCTTTCATTCAAGTGTCTCCCCTTGATCCACCAATTTTTTTCTCGTGTCCTTCCCGTACGATAAGGTATGATGGTTGGCCAGGGCGAAGGCACGGCGTTCTAACCGGTACAAAAGCCCGTTTTCCCGGCAATCAGGTCCCTGACCCTCGAGGGAAAATACCTATTTCATCTCCGCATCGCTACCCCGCTTCGCGGCGGATTGAGATGCCCATCCGCCACAGGGACTTCTACCTACTGGATTGATAGATTTTTAACTATTTTTGTAGCCAAGTCTCTCCGACCGCGTAAGATATACCAACTGCAGAGCGCGTGGCTCGCGTCCGCCTACCTCTGCGAGCCATTCCACAATGATGGCTTTGGCCGCTGAAACACCGGTTCAACGGGATCCACAAAACGAAAACAGTGGGGGATGTTGATGAAAATCGTTCTCATTTGCACCGAGATGAACCCGGTTCCTCCGATCATTGGAGGAGCGGTGCAGATATATATTGATGGAATCGTTCCATACCTGGCCAAGAAGTGGGACGTCACGGTTCTCGGTATCAAACACGAATCGCTGCCGGACAACGAAGAACGGGATGGCGTGGTCTACCACCGGTTTCCTAAGGATCGGTACCCGGTGCATATCGCCCATCACCTGGCTAGCTCCTCCTACGATATCCTGCATATTTTTAACCGTCCTCAATTCGTACTCGATTATCATCACGCCTCTCCTGGCAGCAAGCTGATCCTGTCTTTGCACAACGAAATGATGGCAGAACACAAGATCCCGTTTGAACGGGGAAAACAAACGGTCGCCGTCTGCGACGCGATGCTCACAGTCAGCAAGTACATCCGAAAGACGGTGCTGGAACGGTTTCCGGAAGCGAAAAAGAAGCTGTTTGCCGTCTATTCGGCAGCCGATATCGACCGGTATAAGCCCTATTGGATGGACCAGCAGATGCAGCAGGTACGGGACATGATGCGCCGGGAATACGGGGTGGAAGACCGGCAGGTCATTCTGTTTGTGGGTCGGTTGAGCAAAGTGAAGGGAGTCGACGTGCTGATTCAGTCGATGGAACAGGTCGTCAAGCTATGGCCCAAGGCATTTCTTCTAATTGTTGGAAGCAAATGGTTCGGATCAAACGAAACCGATCCGTATGTGGAATCTCTCTACAAAGCGGCTGCAGCCTTTCCCAATCACATTCGATTCGCCCATTTTGTGCCTCCCTCCGAAATGCCCGGCTTCTTTGCGATGGCTGATCTGTTTGTCTGTCCTTCCCAATGGAATGAACCACTGGCGCGTGTGCATTACGAAGCGATGGCTTCCGGTATCCCGATCATTTCCACCGACCGTGGGGGGAACGGGGAAGTGATCAAGCACGGCAAAACCGGCCTGCTGCTCTCCAAAGAAAAGTATCAGAACCCGAAGGAGCTTGCCAAGCTGATCGTTCACTTGCTGAAACACCCAAAACTGGCAAACCGGCTGGCGCGCGAAGGACGGCTGGCAGCCGAGAAAAAATTCAATTTTGCACGCCTGTCGAATGAAATCAGAGATATCTACCACTCCATCAGCCGCAAGAAAAAATAATACGCCGCCGGTCGCATCGACCACTTCACAGCCGTATTTTCAAGTATAGTGTATTTACCCATTTCAGAAATAATCAGCCATCTGCATGAAATCTGGTTGAACATCTTTTTCAAAACATGATGGCAGCTCATAGAATATAGAACGAGGCAAAAGAAGGGAGGAGGAGACAGTGGGCAAGCATCAGAAAAACGACCGAAAAGAGCGAAAAGAGGAAAAAAAGAAGAAGAAAAAGCGGGACGAATCGGAGCAGCAACAAGTTGGTGAACAAACGTGGACCAAAGCGGATTTTACAGACGGCGAACCTGAAAAAAGCAAAAAGAAGAAAAAGGATAAGGAAAAGCAAAAGAAAGAAAAAAAGAAAACGAAGGAACAAAAGAAGGATAAAGAGAAAAAGAAAGAGAAAAAGAAAAAGAAGGAGAAGGAGAAAGAAAAACAGAAGAAAAAGAACAAGAACAAGGACAAACAGCAAAGTGCGCAGCCAATCGAACCGTACATGCCGGACGACGAGCAGGAATCCCCGCTCGAATATGCAGTTCCATTAAATCGCAACTGTGATTCGTTAAGCCCGGGAAACAACCTGTATGATGCGCTCTTCTCCTTCGAAGTGGAGACACCGCCCGTCTGGGTGGATCCCACTGTTTGGAATATTGCCTACGCTGCCGTGCCGGCCGGGTATTCCATCCCTGATCCTGTGTTTGTCAACACGCTTGCGCAACGGGTCGCCTGGCAACTGGTGGAACCCACCATCACAACCGCCAACCCGACACCCGCTACCTCTTCTTTGTTCAACAGGTTCCTGCAAATCCTGGCACGACCGTTCGGACCAACTGCACCGCCACCTGCCACGAACTAACACACAAACCGAACCCGGGCTGTTCGCATCTCCGGCAGCCCCGATTTTTTTGATCAGAATGATCAACCAGGCGTTGCCCGGATTCAGGTTCCCGGCAAAGCAACCGGAGTCGGCTTCCAGGCACAGCGTCACTTCGCTATGCGATGTGGCAGGTGCTTGTATCCGGCTGGGACAAATTGTTCTTGAAAAAAACGAAGGGCTGCTCACCCGCAGCATTACTGCGGGGGACAGCCTCATACTGTTTAGGGTATCCGTTTGCTATCCATCAAGTCAGTACCGGGTCCGGTTCCAGGTGCGGTGCCGGGTCCTGTATAGGGACCAGTACCAACCCCGGCTCCCGGTGCTGTTCCCGTTGGTCTGCTGGTCGGAATAGGGATTCGTAGCAGTTCCTTGGTCACATCTGTCAGTTTCACAGGTTTCTTTTTGTCTTTATCTTTCTTCTTTTTTTCCTTGTCTTTGCCCATCCGTTATCTCCCTCCTCCGGCAAAAAATCGGCTGTATCCTACTCCCCAGTTTATTCCTGTCAATCTGCATAAGATTGGACGATTCAACGAAACAATACGCCCAATTTCCCGTTACAGGGTACCGGCCAATCTTATTTATTGTCATCTGGTGCCGTATGTCCCTCATTCGCAAGCGCAAAATCGATCGATAGCCGACCAGCCGCTGTGACTGCAATTTTGCGCATATGCATACCGAACGTACCAGCTGCACAGATGAGTGCGTAGTTGCCCATCGGCACCGCCGGAATCGTATACTCACCCAATCGGCCGGTCCGCACACTGCTCACCACTACCCCTGACACGTCCAGCAGATGTACAGAAACACCCGGGATCGGAAGCCGTTCCCGTCCCCAACTGACCCTCCCGTGCAGACTGGCAGTCGGAGCAATCGGAACCCGGCTGTCCCCATCCGAACACCTGCGTCTTCGCCTGAATTCGGTGACAAACGCCGGATCCGGAATTTGCATCCGTTTCGTCGACCGGCCGGCGGTGCTCGCCGCCACACGCCCTGTGACCGCTGCCTGATACACCTCAACAGTGCGTTCCAGCATCGTTCGAGCGTGCCAGTTCGCCCAGGCACTGCTCTTTGCTCCCTGCGACAGCCGTTGGCGCAATCCGTCGTCTGTCAGCAGTTGCAGTATCTTTTCGGAGAGTTGCCAACTGTCACCCGGTTTGACCAGCATCCCGGTCTTCCCGTCCGCAATCATCTCCCCTATGCCGCCAACGTTTGACGCCAAAACCGGTTTTCCAAGCGTTTGTGCCTCCATCACAACAAACGGCAGGTTATCCTGCAGAGAGGGGAGTACGACAAGATCGGCCGCATTCAAGAGCGCCGGAACATCCGACCGGTCTCCCAAAAACCGTACATGTTCCGAAATTCCAAGCCGTTCGGCTTGCTGCTCCAGATCCTGCCGCATCACACCGTCCCCGATCAGCCAGCAGACGATATCGGTGTGTGTTTGCAGCAAAAATGCCAGGGCCTGCAGCAGGTAGGTTTGCCCTTTAATGGCTACCAGTCTGGCGGGACAAGCGATTACTTTGCGTCCCGGTTCGGCGGGCACATCCCCTGTGTCCTGCGCCCGGACTGCAATTGCCTGCAGATCGAGGCCATATGGAATGATATGGGTGCGCGGATGAGCGATTTGCAAGGCGGCCAACCGACCTGCCAGCCAACGGCTGGGCAGAATCAGGCAATCGGGCGACGTAGCCCCAAAATACTCGTCCAACACCAGATAGTCCTGTTCGATCGGAGCCCGCATCCGGATTTCACCGTTGGCGATCCATTCGGTGGCCAGAAAGCCGTGAATGGTGGCGACCAGCGGAATGTGGTCCGGTTTCACCCGCGAACAGACAAATGTGGAAAAAATATCCTGCGTATGAATCAGATCGTAGCCATCCACACCCAACTGGCGGCATGCGGACGCAAAGACGTATTTTTCCGTTTCGCGCCCGACGATCCAAGGGGTCAGTTCCATTCCGCGTTTTCTGTATCCATCGCATACAGCGGCCTCCGTTTGCGGGAGAAGGGCATGTTTTTCCACTTGCCGGCCGCTTTTTATCAGATAGTAATGCGCCAGATCGGGATGTTGGGCAAGAATCTCCACTTCATGCCCCATCTGTTCCAAGCCATTGCGCAACGTGTCTACGTACGTCGACACTCCGCCGATATGCGGCAGGTGCCAGTACGTGGCCAACAGAATCCGCAAACAAACTCCTCCTCTCCGCCCGAGTTCACCATATGATCCCCTGTTTATCCTATTCAGAGCGGACCGTTTGCGCTTTGCGCGATTGCCTCAGTACCGTTGGTAACCGATCGGAATACAATAAACAGAAGGACAGCTTCCCGCCATGATCACTGCTTTTACCACGACGACCTCCTCCCAATCTTCCTCCATTTTTCCAATCTGTTTCTTTCCAGTATATTAAGCCCCTGTGCAAACGGAAACGGCGTTTGGCCTTCTCCCGAAATGACAATAAAAATACCTCTCTGTGAACAAGAGAGGCATTTCTCTGTCATTTTTTTACTTCGCCTTTGATAAATCGTTCCTGAAGTATGTGAGCTTCCTCATCCGTATATTGAACCAATGGATGTTTCATTGTAGAAGCGGCGACAGACGGCAGGGCTCCTGCGATTCCCCTGTCCAGCGCCAGCTTGCAGCAACGGATTGCATAGACCGCCACACCGGCGCAGTTCGGGGAATCCTCCACCGACAGTTTCAGGTCAAGATTCACTTTTACGCCGCCGCCAAATTGTGTTCCTTCGATGCGAATATAGCAAATTTTATCCTTCAGCCAGGATACATAGTCCTTTTTCAAATCTGGCAACCCAGGCAGGGTCGGACCCGATAAAAACGGGGATGCAGTTGATAAAAGCAACACCCGCCTGCAATGCGCATTCCGCGTAAAACTCCGTGGCCTTTACGCTTCCCACCGGCAAAAAGTTGAGCAACATGTCCACTTCGCTGTTTCTCAGTTCCGCAGAAACGTTTTTGCTGTTTGACAGTCTATGTACCACAGCGCAACTTTGTTCAAGGGCACAAAAAAACCTCCTGCAGGCAGGAGGTCAGCCTGGTAACAGACACACCGTCAACAAGCTTTTTTTCATTATATTACAACAGGTTATGCCATTCTTTGTTCTGGGCGATCTCCTCGTAGCAGTGCTCGCACAGCTGGCCGGCCCCGTCGATAAAATGCTCCCGCATGTAGGATGGCGTGTCTTTCTCTATTTCCGTTAGCTGCTGACACAGTACACAAGGCTCTCTCATATTCAGGTCCCCTCCCAAAGTGTATGTATCCTCTATTATACAAATTGTCAAAAAAAAATTCCAGGGAAATGTTTTGAATTTTATGTGAAATGTTTGGCTTGTCCGGCCACCCGCAAAAAAAGGGGGTCCTCCGCAATATCGGAAGACCGGTCGTCCGGCTACCACCAATAGGGACGATAGTACCACGGACGATAGTACCAAGGGTAAAACCACGGACGGTAGTAATACGGGAAGAAAGGAAACGGTCGCGGGAAGAGCGCAGGACCATACGGCGAAACTCCGACAGGCGGGAACTGCCTTGTTTCCTGCTGGTCAGCCGCTGCTTCACCAGATGCGGTTTCCGTTTCGCCTGCGCCGTCTTCCCTCGCCTCATCGGTCGCATCCAAGCGATCATACCCAGGCTGGTAATAGGGCCGCGGAACCGGCCACGGATGCCCCGGAATTTGCCCGTAGTAAAAAGTGTGATAATGCGGATACGGGAAATACGGGTGATGATAGGGGGCCGGGTGATATGGATAGGTGGGCGGATATCCCCAGGGGATCTGGCGTGCATCGTCCGTATTTTCCTCTCCGGTTTCGGCAAGCCGGTAAGGAAAGTCGGGAAAATGCGTCCACGGAATCTGAAATAACTGCGGATACCCAGTTCCCGGAGACATCTGAAACGGCGGCGCATACGGAGCCTGCTGCCAATGATCATACACCGGCCCAGGTGACGCCTCAGGCGCAGTGGCCATCCCGTCGGCGGCCGACGGCTCCGCATCCTCTGCAGCCGCTGTTGCATCGCCGTCCGCCATTGCCATCCCGCCCATTTCCGGCCATCCTTCCCCCGGTGCAAGCTCACGCTGTTCGTCACTCATACGGCAAACTCCCCTCCTTGCGAATTCGCCCGGATCACAGGCACATTGCACAATATGCCAAAGCCGGGAGAAGGGCGCTTGCCCCAGAAAAAATGGGCGGTCTCTTATTTTCCTGTCAACCGGCGCAAGTTCAAATAGTTCGCCAGTTGTTCTTCCGTCAAGCCTTCCGCTTTGGCGATCTCCCGCACCGTTTTGTTCTCCGCGTACGCTTTCTTCGCGATTTCCGCTGCCCGGTCATACCCGATCAGCGGATTCAGTGCGGTCGCCACTGAGGTGCTCATCTCCGCGTAATAGCGGCAGCGCTCCTCATTCGCTTGCATGCCGACGATGCACTTGTCAGTGAACGCGCGAACTCCCGTCCCGAGGATCTGGATGGCGTGCAGCAGATTGTACGCGATCACCGGCATCATCACGTTCAATTCCAGTTGGGAGGCGGAACCTGCGGAAGCGACTGTCACATCGCAGCCGAACACTTGATAGCAGATCATGTTCATCATCTCGGGCAGCACCGGATTCACCTTGCCCGGCATGATCGACGACCCCGGCTGGACGGCCGGCAGCCGGATCTCCGCCAAGCCTGTCCGCGGACCGGAAGAGAGCAGCCGGATATCGTTCGCGATCTTCATGAGCGTGGTCGCCAGGGCGCGCAGTTGCCCGCTCACCTCGACCGCCGTATCCGGATTTTGCACGAATGTAAAATAATTGTCTGGCTTCCGGAATGGCAATCCGGTAAACCGCGCAACTTCCGCAATCGCTTTTTCCGAATAATCGGGATGCGCGTTAATGCCGGTACCCACCGCGTTGCCGCCAAGCCCGATCACCAGCAACCGTTCGCTCACCTGTTGCAGCATTTCCCGCCGCATTTTGAGCGCGTTTGCATAGCCGCCAAATTCCTGGCCAAGCCGCATCGGCACAGCGTCCTGCAGGTGGGTGCGGCCCGATTTGACGATTCCGTCCCACTCGTTCGCTTTTTTGAACAGCGCTTCTTCCAGGTGCAGCAGATTCGGCAACAGATCGTGGGTAATCGCCTCGATCGCCGCGATATTCATCGCCACGTGAATCGTGTCGTTCGTCGATTGCGCCATATTCACATGGTCGTTCGGGTGAACGAGCGACGTGTCCCCCCGCTCGCCGCCCAACAACTCGCAGGCGCGATTGGCGATCACCTCGTTCGCGTTCATGTTTTGCGACGTGCCGGCGCCCGCCTGATAGACGTCGACCACGAACTGGTCATTGAATTTTCCCTCGATCACTTCTTCCGCCGCCGCAATGATGGCAGCCGCCAGCGACGGATCCAGCTCGCCCACGTCCCGGTTGGCGATCGCCGCCGCCCGCTTGATGATCCCTTGTGCCCGAATGAACCGCGGCTGCAAGCGCAGACCGGATATCGGAAAATTGTGCCGCGCCCGTTCCGTTTGGGCTCCATAATAAGCGTCCGCCGGAACCCGTACCTCCCCCAGTGAATCTCTAGCGATCCGAAACTCTTGTCCCATCAGCAAGCCCGCTCCCCCTGCAAAATAATCTCCACCGCCTCTTGCAGATCGGCGGCCGCCGCATCCGCAGCCGGATGTCCCTTGCCGACAAAAATCGTCCGGGTGCCGGCCCGCCGCCCTGCCTCGATGTCACAGTCCCTGTCGCCCACCATAAAACTTTTGTCAAGGTCGATGCGATATTTGTCAGCCAGTTCGAGGATCATGCCCGGCTCCGGTTTGCGGCAAGCGCACCCTTGCCGGGGTTTGTGCGCACAGTAACGGATTTCATCGATCACCGCCCCGCTTTTCCCCAGCTCCGACAACAGCTTGTCATGAATCTGCTGCAAGTCCGCCTCTGTCATGTAGCCAAGCCCGACACCGCCCTGGTTGGTCACCACAAAAACCCGATAACCGGCAGCTTTCAGCCGTTTGATCGCCTGTTCCACGCCAGGAAACAAAATCAGGTCCTGCGGGCCATTGACAGGCCGGGCATTGTCGTTAATGACACCGTCCCGGTCAAGGAACACCGCTTTGTCCCCCATCTGGCAATGCCTCCTTTTCCAGCTATCTGCTAGTGTGCACCGAATCCGGCGGGATAAACAAAAAAGCGCCATTCCCGTTCGGATGGCACTTTCTGCCCTACTTGCTGCCCGACACCGGTTGCAGCATCACCCCGATTTTGGCGGCCTGGCGGAGCGTACCAATCTGCGATCCCTTGCGTTCCACCGCTTGCTAAATCGCCACCAGATCAACTTTTGCTTCGACCAGATAGGGAGGCGACAAGGCGCCCCCCCTTGACCGACAACCCGTGCGTATATCTCCTGTTCCAAACCGGGTCGCGGCTGCAACGGCTGCATGCGCGCGCAAGCAGCCGTGGGCTTACATGCCTGTAGCCTGCCTGAACGCCTTCTGAATCCGGCGGGTGATGGGTCCGACCTGCCCGTTCCCGATCGGTTGCCCTTCCACTTCCACATAAGGAGCAACTTCGCTCGTCGTTCCCGTCAGGAACAGTTCGTCAGCCGCCAGCAGTTCGTCTTTCGTGAACGGCCGCTCGATCACAGGAATTCCAATTTTGCCGGCCAGTTCGATCACCACATGACGGGTGATGCCAGGCAGAATCCAGGGGCCGTTGGGATGGGTGACCAGGTTCCCATCTTTTACAATAAACAGGTTGGAGGCGGATGCTTCGGTCACAATCTCCCCCCTGTGAAAAATCGCATCGTCGCAGCCGCGTTCCAACGCGGTTTCCTTCGCCATGCAGTTGAGCAGCAGGCCGGTCGTCTTGATGTTGCACATGTGCCAGCGCAAGTCTTCGACAAACACAGCCCGGCCTCCGTTGTCCCAAATCCGTGAGTCATATTGCAGCGGCTTCACATAAGCGACGACCGTCGGCTGCTCCAGCCTGGGAAGCCCGTGCGCACGCGGCGCTGCACCGCGCGTCACCTGCACATACAGGATGCCCCGTTCGATGCCCGGATTCCGCTGCAGCAGTTCGTCAAACACGCTTCGCAAATCGTCCGCCCGGAAGGGGATGCGGAGTTTGTCCAGCCCGTTTTGCATGCGTTCCAGGTGGAGATCCATTTTGAAGTAAGTACCTTTGTATATGTACACCACTTCATACACCGCGTCCGCAAAAACGAACGCCCGGTCCTGAAACGATACTGACGCCGTGCTGTCATCCATCCATTGCCCGTTCACATAGACGATCATTCTCATCCACCCTTTCGTTGTCCTCCTTTCTATCATATATTGGAATCGCACACAAGCCAACCGCAATCCCGCTCCCGACAAAAAAAGAGCAGGCCGCAACCACCCGCTCGCTTATCGTTCGTTCTGATGGTGATGCGGCCCGAACATCCAGGCGTTGCGCAGCGCTTTCTGCAGTTCGAACTGCTGGAACTCGACCATTTTCTCGTAAAAGTATACATAAAACATCATCTGCCGATCGCCCCTTCCCTTTGCTCCGCCGGTGTTTCCGGAGAGTTGATTTCCGCCTCCATCGTACACCTTGCAGGCGATGGCAGCTTCAGCAGATGGTTCGATCCGGTATACGAAAAAAGGTCCGCCTTTGCAAGGGGACCGGTCCTAAGACTTTCGGCTGATTGGCACCGCTGGCATGACTATTGCGCGATGCCTCGTTTCACCGCATAGAGGGCTGCTTGCGTCCGGTCAGCCAGCTCGAGCTTGCCCAGGATGCTGCTGACGTGGGTTTTCACCGTCTTTTCCGCGATATGCAGGGCGGCCGCGATCTCTTTGTTGCTCATCCCTTGCGCCAACAGGCCCAGCACTTCCCTTTCCCGCTGGGTCAACTCGTCAAGGGGATCCGCGGCAGCCGGTTTGCCTGGCGGCAGGGCCGCCTCCGCCATCAATTTGTGCGTGATTTCCGGATGCAGCTGCACATTTCCGCTGTAAGCTCCGCGGATCGCTTCCGCCAATTGATCCGGCTGCACATCTTTCAGCAGATAGCCGGACGCTCCCGCACGCAAGGCGGGGAGCACCTGATCCTGTTCGGAAAAACTGGTCAGCACCAGCACTTTGACGGAAGGATGGTGCCGCTTGATCTGCGCCGTTGCTTCGATGCCATCCATCTCCGGCATCACGAGGTCCATCAAAACGACATCCGGCTGCAGCTCCGCCACTTTTTCCAACGCTTCCGTCCCGTTGCCGGCTTCCCCGACCAGTTCAAAATCGGGCTGCGTGCCCAGGAAAAAGCTGAGCCCTTTTAACACCACCGCATGATCGTCGACCAACAAAATCCTAATTTTCATACGCCTGCCTCATTCCCGCTTGATCTTTCGCTAATGGAATGGTGACCCGGATTTGCGTGCCCCTGTTCGGGGCCGATTTCACCGAAAATACCCCGCCAAGCATCTCGGCCCGCTCACGCATCGTCAACATTCCCATCGACTGCCGGCAGCCTGCTTTCCCCACCGTAAAACCGTTGCCCTGATCGCTGATTTCCAGACACGCTTCCGCCTCGGTGATGCACAGCCTTACGGCCGCCTGATCGGTCCCGGCATGCTTGCTGACATTGTTGAGCGACTCCTGGCCGATCCGCCACAGCGCTTCCTCGACCGACCGCGGCAATTCGCGCATCCCTTCCCGCTGCTCGCGGATCACCAGCCCGAGGCTTTCGCCGTATCGTTTCAGGGCGGTCACCAATCCTTGCTCCAACCCGGCGGGACGAAGCTGCCAAATCAGGGAACGCATCTCTTTAAACGCGTCTTGCGCCAATCTTTCAATCTCGCGCAGCGATTGGTGGACAATCTCGCTTTGCCTGGCGACTGCCGATTCTGCTCCCCGCGCCGTTAACGCCAGCGAAAACAGGGTTTGGCAAACCGAGTCGTGCAGATCCCTCGCCAGCCTGTTGCGCTCCTCGATTTTCGCGATTTCCCGCCGCTGCGCGTAGAGCCTCGCATTTTCCAAAGCCAGCGCGGTATGGTCGGATAAAGCGGCCAGCACATCCGCATCATGTGCATCAAACCGGTTTTTCTTTTGGCTGCCGACAAACAGCACGCCAATCACCCGTTCCCGCAACCGCAGAGGCACTGCGACGGCCGACCGGAAAGCAGGCACGCCAATCGCTTCCAATTCAGGCAGCGGGTCCCGGTTGTCGCTCACGATCACTCTCCGCCCCTCAAGCAAAGCGGTCCCGATCGGACCGGCCCGTTCGGGAGCAACCGATCGCCACCTGTTGCTGACGGTTCCATTCTCGCAGAGCGCCCGTAGCGACAACCCGTCACCTTCCCGCACGAAAAAAGCGACCGATGGCCAGTCGAACGTTTTCGCCACCTGCCGGACCCACTCGCCGGGGATTTGGTCGGTTTCCAAGATGGATCCGAGCCGCCGGCTGACTTCCCCCAATTTCGCGTAATGCTCCGCCCGTTTTTGTTGCGCGTGATACAGCCGGGTACGCTTGACAGCCGTACCAATCTGGTAAGCAACCGCTTGCAGCAGTGCTAGTTCCTCATCGGTAAAAATTTCCTTGCCAGGTGCTGCCACATTCAATATCCCAAACAGTTCGCCGCCCGCCTTCAGGGGCACGGTCGCATGATGCACAATACCGCCGGTGTCACCCCAGTTCAATTCGATCGCGTCCTCGATCCGTTTGCATTCAATAATATTCACCGCATGATTCAGTTTTCCCTTCCAGTACCGGTCGAGACACCAGCAACTGCCCTCTCCCATCGGAGTTTTCCCGCCCCAGCAAAGGGCGGGCGGCAAACCGTGGTCGACCACACAGGCGTATTCCGGCTCCTCATCGACCAGAAAAATCCAACCGGTCGTCAGCCCCGTGACTTGCAACAGTTTTTGGAGCACCGCATCCAGCATCGGATGCATGTCGTTCAAGGTGTTCAAAGTTTCCGCAATTTCTTTCAACGCTAACAACTCGTGGATCGGCCGTTGTTGCGGCACCGAATATCCCCCTTCCAATTCGTTTAATAAGATGATCGCATCCTTGGCATACCTCTGGCAATATGGTATGTGCCGGCGGTCTCGCCGGAACAGGCGGAAACGGGCTGATTGCACAAAAAAACACCCGTTGCGGGTGTTTTCTAGATAACTCAATATTCCGACCTCAACAACCGGTCGCTCAGCGGCACTTTCAGGAAATCGGCCAAATGCAAAGCATCTTCCCGCTGCAAATTGAACAAGCCGGCCAGTTCATCCACGATGTTGACGTCATGCGTGTCCAAAAGCGCGCTGCGATTGGATTGCAGACACGTTACGATCGTCTTCCCAAAAAAATGCTGCGAATGGATCAGCACGAAATCAAACCGGGTTCCTCCCGCCACAAACCCCACATGACGCGTGTGAGTCGTTTCCTGATGATCGAACAGAATTTGCTCCATTCAGACTCCCCCCTTTTTCGATTGGACATTGCCATGCAGGTTCCACCTTGCGGTACACCGTTTTCCGGGCGAAATAGCATTTTCGACGTCCGACGCCTTTTTTTCCTTTCGCTCCTCGTTCTTGCGTATGCCATTGTCGCTTTTTGGCCCTCAATGCCATTATTACTTGGTCTGTTCGATGACGGGCATCGTCAGGTGCGCGTCCAGATGATCCGGTTGACCGTTCTTCCGATCCAGTTTCGCCAGCCTGTTTTCAATCTCCAACCGTTCCAGAAACTTCTCCAGTTCGACTTGTTGATGCATCCGTTTCATCTCTGTCTCCCCCTTTCTTCAATTGATTTTACTCGATTTGGCTTCCGTTCCGTTCGTCAAGCTCGTGTCAGGAAACAAAAAACCCCATAGACACAAAACGCGCTACGGGGGCACACAATCACGACATTCTCCGCACAATGCCTTCACTGCCTCTCTTAAACGCTTACGAAGTTAGCTGCCGGGTTCGGACTTAAGAGATTGCCCTACCAGTCATATGACAGAGGTCATATGGCCGGATTCACCCCAAAAATTGGTTCCCCCGTTTCCTTTCGGAATTCAGCGACTTGGATATGAAGTTGTACAGTTTATTATACGGAAGCCAGTTTTCCATTGCAAATCAATAACAACGGCGAAATCAGTAGTATTTTTGACTGGCGTGTAGAATTACACGAATAATCGGCGAAAATCGGTTTGAGTGAAATGTTATGTAAAGTTCCCCGCAGCAGCGGCAGACGGTATTCGGTCCGGTCGCCGGCTCCTTTCGCCGCCCGTTTTTGATATATAATGGGGATAAACCGAGGAGGGATCTGGATGGAAACGATCGGCTTTATCGGCACGGGCGTTATGGGAAAAAGCATGGCTTCCCATCTTCTCAAAGCGGGGTATCCATTACTCGTGTACAACCGCACCAGATCGAAAGCGGAAGAGCTGGTCGAGATGGGGGCAAAATGGGAGCAGTCGGTGGCCAACCTGGCTGCTCAGGCAGATGTCGTGATCACGATGGTCGGCTACCCGAAAGACGTGGAAGAACTGTATTTGGGCGAAAACGGGATCCTCGCCAACGCCGGGAAGGGCACATATGTAATTGACATGACCACTTCTTCACCCACGCTGGCGAAAAAAATCTACGAAGCGGCAAAAACGAAAGGAATCCATGCCCTGGATGCTCCCGTTTCGGGCGGCGACATCGGCGCGAGAGAAGCCAGACTGGCGATCATGGTGGGGGGCAATGTGGAAGATTTTGAAGCGATGAAACCAATTTTCAGCCGGATGGGAACCAACATCGTCTGGCAGGGGGAAGCCGGTGCGGGACAGCACACCAAAATGTGCAACCAGATCGCGATCGCCTCCAACATGATCGGGGTGTGCGAAGCGATCGCCTACGCGAAGAAAGCCGGACTTGATCCTGAACGCGTGTTGCAGAGCATATCGACCGGGGCAGCCGGCAGCTGGTCGCTCAGCAATCTGGCCCCCCGCATGATCGCCGGAAATTTCGAGCCGGGCTTTTATGTGAAGCATTTCATCAAAGACATGCAGATCGCTTTGCAATCGGCGAAAGAAATGGGGCTCTGGACGCCAGGGCTGGAACTGGCGAAGTCCCTGTACGACAGGCTGGCCGCCGAAGGCTTCGAAGAGTGCGGAACGCAAGCGCTGTTCAAACTGCTGGACAAATAAAAATTACATAATCAAGAAACCGTTAACCATAAGACCGTGGCACCCGCCATCGCGATCCCAACGGTCTTATAGACGATCTGCGCAGCAAGCCGCATCGGGTCCACCATCTTCCCGCTGTTCGGCTTGCTGTACAATTCGACCCTGTAAATCGATACAATCGTGATCGGTCCCAGATCCGCAACTTGCTTTCGATGTTTATTTTTTTCCAGAAAGAGTAACCATGTGACTCCATCTCGTTATTATTCAGACGCAATTATTCAGACGCAGGAACGGCATTTCGCAGATATTCTTCCAGCGTGAATCCTTTTTCGGCAATTTCTTTGGCCATCTTCGTGCCTACATAGCGAATGTGCCATGGTTCGTAGTTATATCCGGTAACGGATTCTTTGCCTTTCGGGTACCGGATGATAAATCCATATTCGGCCGCATGCTGGGCCAACCATTTCGCCTCCGGCGTATCAGCAAAGCAATCCTCGGCTGCACATTTTCCGGTACTGCCGGAAACATCGACAGCAAGCCCTGTCTGATGTTCGCTGTGACCTGGCTCCGCACTGTATTTTCGAGCCGCTTCTTCCCCTTGTGTTTTTATATAGTAGGCAAACAACGTTTTTTGCGTATCATAGGAACGATAAGCGGATACGACCGCAAGATAAATGCCGTCCTTCCCGGCTCCGGCGATCAGCCTTTCCAGTGCTTGGGCCGCTTCCTTTCGCATTAAGCGCCGTTCATCTTTCTCCCTGAAAATAAACGGAACCGCCGGTTCGACCAGATCCGATGGCTTATAGTTGGCCGGGAGCATATTCTTTTTATTGACAAGTACGGCGATATCATCCGGTTTCGCGGCGACTTGGACCTCGTCATTTTTGGGCACAATAGTGTCTGAGCTTCCCGCAGCTTCCGGATTCGCAGGCGACCACGGATTTGCATGAGAAGCTGTATCTGCATCCGGGGACGGAGCAGACGGTGTGAAAACGCCGGGGAATATGGCCTTCTGGCCGGTTTTCAGGCCATTGCATCCGGTCGCCAGAGTTATGACTCCCACAAGCAGCAAACGGGTAAAAGAGATCAATCGAATTTTTCGCATAGTACCTTCCTATCCATCACGTGTTGTGTGATTTACCGCCGCATTCTCCAGTCTGTCCTATTATAGCGAATGCAGTCCCCCAACAGAATAAGCCCTGATGTGGAAAATATAAGATTCGCGTTCTTTAATCCATCCATTTTGGATCTTTCAGAGGCAACCGGATCCGGAAGGCGGTCCCTTTGCCGGGCTGGCTTTCCACCTCAATCGTTCCATGATGGGCCTCTACATGCTTTTTGACGATGGCCAGTCCGATTCCCGCTCCGCCGGTTGCGCGGTTTCGCGATTTGTCCGCCCGGTAAAACCGTTCAAAAATAAACGGCAGATCCTCTTCCCTGATCCCAATACCTGTATCCTGGACGGTGACCAAAACCTCTTTGGGCGAACTCCGTGCCGCGCTGATGCAAACCGTACCGCCCGGGTCGGTATATTTCAACGCATTATCCAGCAGGTTCAGCAGGATATGTTTCCACCTGTCTTTATCCAGTGGAACTGCAAACGACCCCTCCGCCCGAAATTCCAGACGTACCCCTTTGGCAGCATAGTTAGGGGAAACCAGATCGATAATCGAACGCGTAACCTCTGCCAGGTCGAGGAATTCGAGCTCCAGTTGCATGCTGTCGCTTTCTGCCCGCGTGAGGGATTCCAAGCTGGAAACCAAAGAAATCAGGCGCTCCACCTCTTCGAGGCAAGCTTCGAACCGAGACTTCGTAGGTTTCCAGATGCCGTCGATCAATGCTTCCAAATGGCTCTTCAAAGTTGCCAGAGGTGTACGCAATTCATGCGCCACATCGGCCGTCAAAGTGCGGCGAAGCTTGTCCTGTTTCTGCAATTCATCTGCCAAATGGTTGAGCGACTGGGCCAGTTGGGTCAACTCATTGTTCCCGGGCGGATTTTCAATGCGAACACTGAGGTTGCCCTTCCGCATCTGCCATGCCAAATGGATCATCTCCGTCAGCGGGCGCGTGATGCGGCGGGACAGATACCAGCTCACCACAAGCGACAGCACCAGGACAGGGAAAATGGCGCCGATCGCGCCCTGTGTCATCGCCCGGCGATAGTGCCAGTCCAGTTGACTGTACGATTGCGGGTCGTGATAAAAAATTTCGGCATAACCGACGGTGGTACCACGGGATTGAACCGGCACCAGCTCGTAACCGTTTGTTGCTTCAGGCGCTTGCCGCACCGAAAGGTCCTGGCTGCCGGTTGCGAAGGCGTCACTTTCCCAGATCACGCTCCTGTGAGCATCCAGCAGATGGATATGAACGCCTTCCAGTTCGCTGAGCTGAGCGACTTCGATGCCCGTTGTCTTGCCCCAACCGCCGTTTCGTTCATAGGCCTGCCCCAGGACATGGGCAATCCGTTGATTGCGAAGTTGCCGGTTCTGTTCCACGTACTGCACAAAATGATAACGGTCCGCAGCATTCAAAATCCAGCAGGTGAGCAATGCAACAGCGAATGCAAGGGCTGTCAATGTCCACGCCATTTTTGATTGAAGCGATCGTTTCACACAGGTCACTCTCCTTGCAGCTCACCGCTGGCGGCAAACGAACGGCGGCCGCCAGCCCCTGGCTTTTGCAGCACGCCGCCGGTTTGTACGCAGCTGAATCGGTTCATTTCCCGTCCGTTTTTTTTTTGCGGCTCCTGAAAACATATGTCGAACATTTTCTCGGCGATCAGCCCCCAATACTGGGACGAGCTACCCCGCGTAACCTGCCACATGCCTTCCCGCACATTCTGCAACTGTTGCAGGCTGAACGAAACGGTATACAATACCTGGGGTTCCGTTTTTTGAATCACCTGTTTGTCCGGCGAAACAATCTGTTTCACCACAAACGGCTTCATTCGCTTGCCGCCGTTTGCAATCGTGCTGACATACTGCACCCCTGTCAACGGTTCCCAACATCCGTATCTTCCTCTATGATACTTTCCATTATAACGAACAATTATGGAAAAAATGTGACGAAGCTGTTTCGAAATCACAGATCGAGCCTGCCAATTATTGTGTCTGGAATTTCACACAGATCTCCTAGTACCATTACAGTACGCTCATGTTTAAAAAAAGCGTAGCCGAAGCTCTTCGGAGCGCGGGGGATCCAGTTTTGGGGTGAAACCACGAGTGGTCGGGTAAATCCCTTTATCCGAACCCGTCAGCTAACCTCGCAGGCTGCAAAGGGAGGATGATGATTCAAATGAAACAAGGCCGCATTTTTTTGCTCGCCGCCGTTATCCTGGGCGGTTTTGGTACGGTTCTGACGAACCCTGCATCTGCAACGACTTCCGATGTTTTAACCAGAAGCGAAGCGATTGCAAAGTACAAAAAATATTATGCCGACTATCAAAAAGACGAGCTTGTGAAGGTTCAACAGTATCGGGACGCTTATCGGAACATACGGGGAAGCGTGGCGGATCAGGTCATTGAGCGGGCGATCTGGTACATGGACAACGGGTATATGGTGTACGGTCACGGCTATAACTCCTATCAGACAAAAGGATTGATAGACTGTTCCGAGTTCACCAAGCTGGTCTATGGAGACTTTGGCTTTAACATAACCGATGTCGCACGCAATTATGGCTCCGTTGGCACCCGCATTACGGGTGTTTATCCGAAAAAAGTAAACGGGAAATGGAAACTTGAAGGCACCGAAAATCTTCTCCCGGGGGATATTTTGACTTGGTGGGGTAGAGATTCGAACGGAAAAAAATATATTCGGCACGTAGCGATTTATATGGGAATGATCAATGGGCAACCAGCAGTCATCGGCACAAGATCGGACAGGAATCCGACAGCGATTGGGATTGTCAACGATTTCCGTTATTGGTGGGGCAGCAATTTCTTTACGGCGCAGCGGATATTACCGGAAGGATCCTGGACACCGGGCAAAACCATACCGGGTCATGAGGCAAAACCTCCTGTTATCCCGAATACCTATGTCCTCCCCCCACAGCGGCCGGTTGTAAAGCCGCAATAAATCCGTCCGGAAATCAATCTGCCGATCTCATAAACAAGTGATATAGGGGGCAGCTGCTCCCTATATCACTTTGATGAGTCCTTTCATGCTATTTTCCCGATGCCCCGGAATTGTACATACGATCTGATGCATACCTTCCCTCTGAGGAACAAATGTGATGCTTTCTTCTTATCCGGGCCCAGAATGCAAATGAATCATACTGCTGGCCGCTTGCCGAGAAGAGCCGTGACCTTCATGCCCTTTCTGTTGTTTGATTATAGCAGAGTCCAAACCTATAATTTCCAAATCATAGAAGGGCACGTCCATTTATTCCGGAATCCTCCGCCTGCATGATCTGTCCCTTTCCATGCCGCAAACGGCAGATGCTCTCCTTTATCTCGTTGCGCCCGACAAGCGGGAAAAGGAAATCAAAGCACAATTGTTACGCCCTTCTTTTCGGCAGACTGAAACGCTGAACATCGCGTACATCCTGTTTTTTGACCTGCGTTGTGATTATGACGCCATGTGCAAAATTGGAATAGATGCAACCTGACTGACTATGCCTAATACGATCCCGCTTCAGCCCCTCCAGAGACCAATTTGCTCCACTGAGTTCCTCGGTCGGTTGGCAGATACACGTCTTTTTTCATTGTCAACATCTGAATTTTTTCTGCACCGAAAACTTGTCCGTCGCTCCCCGGCATGCCTTTCATGTTCTCCGCCTCAACCACCAGAAAGAGATCACTGGCGTACCCCTTCACGCGAACGACCCGAAAACCAGTCCGTTGAATCAGTTCGAAAGTGTTTCTGTTCAAATGGCATCCGGCACAGAGACGCTTCCACACAGGCGTCAACCAATCCTGCAAGCGGCCGAGCATGGGGCGGTTCAACCGTACGTGTTCGAAAAAAAGGACTTTTCCATTCGGTTTGCTGACTGTATACGGTAACTTAAAAATACGCCACACCGCTCATTGAAAATTCCCCCACCTTGACCGATAATCCTCACAAAGCAGATAGTTCGCAACGTGAGGAGCCGGGAGAGATGATCCAATTGATTCAAAAGCAAAACATCCTCATTATGCATTACCGGGAGGGGAAGTCTCAGAGAGAGATTGCGAGAATGACTGGCGTTGACCGGAAAACGGTCGGAAAATACATCAAACAATACGAGCAGCAACGAAAGGAGTTGGAACAAAGCGGAAATTTAGAGAATCCGAACGTCCTCATCC
>NZ_AQXL01000117.1 GCF_000376225.1 Effusibacillus pohliae DSM 22757 | reverse complement strand
ATGGAAGCGAGTGCGAACACGCTATCGGGAACTACGGGCACTGGGTGTGCCGGAATTTGCGGTTCACATCATGGCCAACTCCCGTTGCGGGGCATGGGAAATGGCCCGCAACCTAAACAATGCCCTTGATACTTCCTATTGGGAAGCACAAGGGCTGAAAAGTTTGCTTGTACGTTATCTGGAACTTCGTCAACCTTTTGGAACCGCCTAGTGCGGACCCGCATGCTAGGTGGTGTGAGAGGACGGGGGTTAGCCGCCCCCTCCTACTCGATCCTGCAGGGCTTGCAAAACCGCGGCAACCGGCGCGGCGTGATTGGGCGGCTGCTTGCAAAATGGACCAATAACCAAGGGTAGATGTCCGTGTCGAAGGCGGATGCAACTGAATTAACTGTAAGCAGAGACCCGGAAAGGAGGGAGTTTCATGTACGGAATTTTCGGTGGGTATACTCGTTGGGCCGTCGTCTTCCTGATTATTTTCGTACTGTTTATTTTGCTGGTGCCTGGCTATCCGGCAGCAGCGCCCGGGGCAGTCTACGATCCTTGATCAGCGCCGCCGCACGGTGACCCGACATACCGACACAAAAGGGCCGGCCGCACCCGGCTCTTTTTGTTTCGGCTTTGTTATGGCGTTTGTTTTTCACGTCACGGTATAAAGGGGGTGGGGTGTATGAATTACCAAGACATGTTGGCCAAGCAGGGGGCGGGCAGCGCTCATCCCGGCGGCTTTGCCGCCACTGTCGAGTTTCTGTCGCATTTTCCGATTCGCCGCGGCAGCCGTGTGCTGGAAGTAGGTTGCGGCACCGGCCGGACAGCTTGTTATCTGGCCGGCAAGGGGTGTGACGTGACCGCGGTCGATATCCGGCCGGCGATGTTGGAGAAGGCCCGGAAACGGGCGGAATTCGAACGCGTCCAAGTGCACTGGGTGGAGGGGGACGCGTGCGCGCTGCCATTTGCTGCAAATCAGTTCGATGTGGTGCTGCTCGAATCGGTCACCGTATTTGTCGATCCGGAACGGGCGCTGTCCGAATATCACCGGGTGCTGCGAATCGGCGGTTGTCTGCATGACCGCGAAATGATGGCGGTCAAGCGATTTCCGAAAAAAGTTGCCGAAGCGATCCGCAAATTGTATGGCGTGAAGTGGGTGCCGAATTTGGAAGAATGGTTGGCGTTGCTGCGCCAAGCCGATTTTCGCGAGGTGGGGGTTTGGAAACCGACAGCCGTTCCGGCAGATCTGGCGATGGCGTCCGATTGGGCGTATCCCGACCCGTTTCTGCAGATGGACGAGGATTTGCAACGGGATCCCCGATTCCGTTACATGCTGGAACGAAATGCTCGCATTATGACACGGTATGCAGAATATCTCGGGTACGGCGTCTTTCTGGGAACGAAGCGATGACATGCCGATGTCCCGTTGGCGGACGGTTGGTTGCAGGGCCTAGAACAGGGCCGGTGGGTTAGACCGGGGGAGCGTTCACCACATGATGGCCGCCCCACTCGGGCGTATCCAGTTGATCGGGATCGTAGTTCAACTGCGTGCCGACCGGCATGTACACGTTCCCATCGGCAACCGTGGAAGGCCCGGAATTGGTCTTGCTGTTGTTGCGGTTGGCCACCCCGCTTTTGCCAATCGCGATGGTGCTTGCCGTGGTCATCGAAATAATTTTGATCATTCCGATGTTGATGGTGATCGAGACGTTCATCCCGCACGCCCCTCTTTCCGATTCTGGTTTCCTGTGTCTTGGGTGGACTCCTGCCATCCTATGCGATGGCTCTGGGGCGCGTGCCTCCGCACCGATTGGACTGTTGCCGTATACAATAGGGTGTAGGTCAGGAAAGGGGTGGCATAAGATGGATGTGCAGGTTCGTATCGGCGGCATGATCGTTGCACGTTGCACGCAGGATGCGACGGTGGCGCTGGGATTTAATTGGGTGACAAATCGTTCTAACAAAAAAGAAAATGACGGAGTCACGTGCATCAGCGACGGCTGGGTGTCGGCGCCTGCATGGTGTCGGTCGAATGTCGATCCGGATCTGGCGGATCATCCGGTCTTTCAGCTTGACAATATCGCGATCGGGCCGTTCTGAGCAAGCTGCCGTGCACCAGAAGGGGGGGCATCCATGCCTGCTTTCTTCAATTTTGGCTGGTTTAAAAATGACAACCTGACGCAGGGCGGTTCCGTCAGTTTTGGGCAAAACATTGTGCAAAACCGGAATGCCACCAAACAGAATAACGGTCAATTGACCATCGGGGACGGCTTCAACAATATGCCGATCATTTATCATTTGAATGCTGACCCGGATGCGGTGGATCAAAACGCGATCGATGCGCAAAACTTTGGAGGAACCCAGGCTTAAGGAGGGGGGAGGAATGCCAGTCGGCATCTGGTTTGGTTTTTTGAAATCGTACAATGTGACACAAGGCGGATCGGTCAGCCTGGGGGTGAACATCGTGCAAAATCGCAATTCCACCAAACAAAACAATGGCAACCTGGCGATCACGGCAGGCGTTCTGTCGATTCCCACCTTTCAGCTTGTGAATCTCGATATAGATGTGCAGGATTTGTTGAGCTATGATCACACCAACTGGGCAGGCTCCCAGTGGTAGTGGCGGCCAGTGAAAGCAAACAAGCCCTGTTTGTGAGGAATGGGGTTTTTTTGTGCATGCGATTCAGAATGCAGCAACTGCTTGGTTCCGATGTGGGGTTTCTGTTGGGGTGGGTGGTGTTTGTTTCGGGGTTTTCAGCCTGGCGGCTGCGGCGATTGTGCTGGTGATCAGCCTGGCGTACCCGTTCTGGGAGAGGAGACACCGAAATCACGCAAGGGCCGTGTAGAATGGCTACACGACCCTGCCGATTTTGCAACCCGATTATCGGGTGATGGCTCCCAAACCGCCGAGTGCGGGTGCCACGACAGGGGTGATCAGCGGTCCCGGGATGCCGCGGGCGGTGGAAATCGATTCGGCGCGGATCGTTTGGGAGTCGCCAAGGATCACGACCGCCGAGTTGGAAACCGCATTGATTTTTAAATATTGCAGATACAAATCGCCATTTTGGATATTCATGTTGATCTGAATCGCCATGACCCTCACTCCTCTAGGGTTCGGAGAATCCTTCGCCGATGAAAGGGAATGCTTCACCGGTGAAATTGAAGTCGGATGCCTGTTTGTCTGCTTGCTCCGCATAATGCAGCCGGGTGGCCGTATGAATGTGGCGCGCCTGCGTGATGAAGCTGGGCGCACCGCGCGGACCTCCGACCGACAAGGTACGGCTGTACGCATGCACCTGTCCCACATCGCCAACCTGCAGCACGGCCGAGATCAGAACAAGATTCACTTTCATCGCCTTCACGTGGGTGATTTTCGGGCGGTTGCGGACGAAAGCCATCAGCGGTCAATATCCGGTTCTCAGATTTTCGTCCGCCACATCCATATCGATCGTGTTCGTGCCATTCAGCAGATTGAATGCGCGGGCGAAGTCACCTGTGTTAAAATTGCCGGAACCTCCGTATGTTTTCGATTCCGTTTTCGGTACGATCACAGCCACATCTCCCGCCTGAAATTGGCCGCCGGAACTGACATTGACCAGCCGGACGGCTCCGACGAACGCCGGCATGCCTACCACCTTCCTTTCGATTTCCTGACAGGTTCATCTGTACGCTAAAACATCTTATGGAACCAGCAAGAATTCGGTTACCAAATCGACATGTGTCACGTACAGTAGTAGAGAACGATTCCTGCCCGGGAGGGGGGTCCGAATGCCAGCAATCCTTGGTGCGCTGAAAGTGATCAGCGTGGGCAGCGGCGGGGTGGTTCACATCGGCGATGTCGGAATTATTGCACCGAAAACGGCAACCAAGACGTACGCCGGATCCGGTTCCTTCAATACGGGTGATTTTCCATCTACTTATAACGTAATCAGCTCGACCAACACGAACGACCAGGATCTTGTGGATGAAAATATGGTAGGACTTTAATAGTGGGGCGGCGTTTTATGAAGATCGTACAGACCATCCACATTGGAACGTTCACGATAAACAGCATAGGCGGAGCGTCGATCATCCAAATCGGGAGCAGCGGAATGATCCGCTCCTATTCGGAATCGTACGAAACGACTGAGGCGGTTCCGGCGGCGCCGGCGATGCCTGCACCGCAACCGCCGCTTGAACCAGGAGTGATCACGGAAGTAGGCAATCAAGCGGCACCTGAATCTCTGCCATCGTAAGAACCCTTCCTGTCGAACAGGGAAGGGTTCTTGTTTTGACGCTTGGTTTTAAAATTCTTCCAGCCCCCATGTGTCATCCAGGCAAAACGCATATTGCCTGGCTGCCTCAAAATAACGCTCACGGGCGTAATGGCATTCCAGCGAGGCAGCTCCGCAGCGCTTGCAAATCGCGGCGCGTTCAGATACGAGGCGGTTCACTTCCAGCCACCTGGCATAACAGGGATCGAGCATTCCCAAAGGCGGCGAAGGAAGCAGCGTGAAAAATGGTTCGTCGAAATACCTACGAATCTCGGGCATGGCAGGCTCCTCTACAAAAGAATGGGAGATTGGTGTTCGATCCATTTTATTCAGGACAAGGTGCGATTGCGCCTGGTCTGATCTCCGCATGCTGCTGCGGAAAAAGAACGTGTTTTCGATTGCAGAGAAAGAATCGGGCGCATATCCCGGGGCAAATACCGCTTCCGAACGCCTCCGCCCCACATACTGTAAAGCATGTGGAAAGGGGGGAATCGAATGTACGGTGCTTTTGGAGGCTACACTCGTTGGGCGGTGGTGTTCCTGATCATCTTTGTGCTGTTCTTCCTGCTTGTTCCCGGGTATCCGGGTCCCGCAGCGGCTGCAGCACCCGGTCCGATGTATTGATCGTGCCCGGCTGCGAGCCTGCCGGCAGCTTGTTCCGAAAGCGGCCGATTTTGGCCGCTTTTTTACTTTCACTTATTGACTGCTGAAGCTGGGGTACAGTCTGAAGAAGGGGGAGCCATCTCTTGGCGCGCAACGTCTATTTGGCTCTTGGAGACTCGATCACGTTCGGGCACGAGGCAACCGAACGGGATCGGACGTTTGTCAGTCAGATCAGCTCCACGGTTCGTCGTCTGTCACTGGCGGAGCGGACCCTCGTGGTCGCGCGAAACGGCTGGACCGCCAGTGATCTGTTGCAGGCTGTACGTTTCTGGATTCCGCCGGCGGTATGGGAAACAACTAACGTCTTGACGCTGCTGGTTGGAGGAAACGATTTGCGTAGGCGCTATTATTCGATTTGTCTTGGTTCGCAACGGGAAGCTGTGATCCGCCGCAGTCTCAATGAATTCTCCATGTATATGGATCACCTGTGCCGTTCGATCAAATCCCAACGTATCCCGTACGTCTTGGTTCCGACCGTCTACAATCCGGTACCCAATTCGCCGATCGCTGTCGAAGCGGTTGAACAGCTAAACCGGGTGATTCACAAATGTGCAGCCAAATACCATTTTACGCTGGTCGACATCTATGCAGCGTTTAAAGGCAAGGAACATTTATACATCAACCGGTACCGCAATGGACGTTTGGAAGACCTGATGCTGCCGTTCCGCAGGCCGATTCATCCGAATGATGAGGGACACCGGAAAATCGCCGAGCTGGTGGAGTTTCATTTGTGCAAACAGTTGCGGGATGGCAAACGCACCAAACGGTGCTGATCCATTTTCCGGGGAACCACATATTCCCTGTAGTGCAGGGGAAGCGGCTGCCCCTTTTTCAGCGAGTCAGCCGCTGCGGTTTGGTGGTAATCTTTTCTCGATGGCGAGGGTTCCCTGGACCGGCATGCCGGTGATCGAAAAACCGTTTTTCAGCCAGAAGGAGATTGCCCGGCGGTTGTCGGTCTGGACATGCCCTTCGATCCGCCGAACACCGTTTGCCAATGCCACTTTTTCGACA
This sequence comes from Effusibacillus pohliae DSM 22757, assembly GCF_000376225.1. Classification (NCBI taxonomy): domain Bacteria; kingdom Bacillati; phylum Bacillota; class Bacilli; order Caryophanales; family Alicyclobacillaceae; genus Effusibacillus; species Effusibacillus pohliae. Next base: position 61,861 of record NZ_AQXL01000117.1, on the reverse strand, counting down.
TGCCGCACCACTTGCCTGCCCAGTCCCCTGCTCTGGTGATCCGGAGAAAGAATCAGCGAACTCCAGTACATCCGGCCAGGCTTGTAAATCTTGTAGCTGGTGTATCCGACCGGTTTGCCGCCCCGTTCGATGATCAGAATCGTTTCATCGCTTTTCAGGTGTTGGCGTATGGTGTCTTCGGTCAGCGGGGCGCCAACCGATTGTTCAAACACGTTGCCCATTACAGCCAACGTGAGATCGATGATAAACCGGTCATCCTTCGGTTCCCGTTGGCGAAACCGGAGCGTCCGAATCTTGTGCATCGTATTCATCCCCTTTGTTCGAATCGAAAAAAAAGGGCAGTCACCTGCCCCACGCCTGTTACCACCACCAGGGCCATGTGGCAGCCGCCGCGGCCGTGATCGCCGCCAGCGCTACCAGCGCCGCCCAGGGAATGAACCACCACCACCAGAAGACCGGTTCCGGATGGAGCGTTTCTTGTTTTCTGTTATCCGCATAACAGAACCGCCGGTCTTTCGTTTTGCCGGAAACGTACCGCGTGCCCGAAAGCGGGCGGATGTAGATCCCGTCGTCGGTTACGGAATGGAGAATGCCGCGATACACTGTTCCGTTCACATGGTGGGCGATCACCGGCCGACCGACCAATGTCATTGCGTGTTGCCGCAGATTGACTGACACCGCCAACCCCCCTCCTTTACATGGTCTACTTCAAATAATGCGGGAAACGGAACGCAGGCAACGGGCAACTGGCTTAGGAAGACCGCGGATTTGTGGACGGGAGCATCGTTTTTGCAACATGAAATTCGCGTTTTTGGGACACAGGCCGTTCCACGGCCGCTGCAAATTGCGTACAGTGAAGCAATCGGGGAAAAAAGGGGGAATCCGATGCATGCAAAAATCGGCCGACACCTCCACTGGATCATCGCATTTTTGATTGTCTTTGTGTTGCTGATGTTGCTCGTGCTGCGGCGGGTGGGCGAAGACGGTGCGTTCGGCCGCTTCACCCCTTGGGTGGTCGTGTTTCTCATCATCTATGTGCTGCTGATGTTTCTGGTGATTGGAAATCTGCTCCACCGTTCGGGGAGAACGGAGTGAATCCTGGAAATGGGACGGCAGCGGAATGTGCTGCGTGTGCCATGATCGTGGACTGTGGAAGCATAAGGGAGGTCATGAAGTGGTTTCAGTTCAAGAGGCAAACGGGTTATTGGGGCAAATGGTCTGCATCAGTTGCAAAGGAAATCGAAGCTATCAAGGGATGGTCAGAGAAGTAACGCCGCATGGTGTTTTGCTGGAGATGCTCCCGGGCACGCCGCCAAAGGCAAAGGCGAAGTGTGCCAAGATGCGGGCGGTGACAGCTGATAAACCGGAAAAATTGAAGGGACAGCAGGTGTTCTGGTTGTTGCCTTTTGCCGCATTGTTTGGGCTGCGAGGGTTTCGCGGCTATGGAGCCCCGCACTGGGGATATGGAACCCCGGGATACGGGCCGGGATCCGGTTTTGGGTATGGCGCACCCGGATATGGGTTCGGGTATCAGCCAGGATACGGGCCAGGGGTACCTTATCGGCCGTATGGGTTCGGGAATCCTGGATTTTATTGGTAGCGTAATCAGAAGGTTTACAGGCCGAAAGGTGAGCGTCCACGCAAACGACTACGGACGGGGCAGTGCGCTGCCTCTTTTTTTAGTTTTTCACATTGCAACCAGCCTTCCACGTTTTTCTCCGTAATCTTCACCAATGGGTGGTTGCCTGCATACGGTAATGACAGGAGGTGAGCGGAATGAATCAGAATCCGTTCGATTCGTTGCGCCAGTTGGGGAAGATGGGGGAGCAGCTGCAGAAGATGTTCGGCGAGGATTTTATGAAAAATTTGATGCCTTCCCACATGCATCTTCCCAACATCCCTGGAATTCCCGGCATCAAAGGGGACTCCAATGCGGCCAATCCGTTCCAGAATCTGTTTCAGATGACGGGCGGCGACTATCCGCGAGTCGATCTGTACCAGACGCGCAGTGAACTGATCGCCGTTTTGGAGGTGCCGGGACTGGAAAAAAGCAGCGATGTCAAGCTGGTCGTCGAACCCAACCGGCTGGTGGTGAAAGGGAATCCCCGGGTCCGGTATTCCGGCATTCCGGATGACCAGTTCATCCTGTCGGAAAGACCGCGCTCGTTCGAACGGGAAATTACGCTGCCGGTTCGCGTGCTGCCGCGCAAGGTGCGGGCGTTTTATCGGCAGGGACTGCTCGAGGTGCACATGATCAAGGATGCCGGACCGAGAGGGGAAACCGGTGGCAGCCCGATTCCCATCGATTTTGAATAGCGGGAGGGGATCGTTATCTATCTGCCGTGGCATAACGAAATCCTGGAACTGAAGGAACGGCTCCGTCAGATTGAGGAAGAACTGAAACAACTGCGGGAGCAGCCGCGGTTTGGAACGATCGAATACCATATCGAAAATCTGACGGTTGACAGCATTCAAAACGGAATTTTGGATTTGGGGGTTCATATGGGAAACGAAATGGATAAACGAATTCAGGCAACTGGCGACGAAGTGCAAGGAGAAGCGAAGCGGCCGACCAAACTGCGGATTCAGGATCTGGAGCGGAGCATGCAGGAGGTGACAGACAAACTGCTTACCTGGGAACAACGGTGGGAGTCGGTCGAACAACGGTTGCAGTCGCTGGAAGAGTTGGCTGCGTCATTTGAGCGGAGGCTGCGCTATCTGGAGGATTTGCATCCGTGAATGTGACCTACAACATCCAGGTGTTGAAAATCGGTTCCCTGCAAGGCACAAGTGTGGTCAGTATCGGGTATGTGCAGCATGATCCGGATTTGGATTGGGATCAGGCGGACGAATGGGATGACGAAACAGAGGACACGAAAGAGGGGATCAAGAGCTCGCCGGTTGCTTGATTCCCTCTACCCATATCGAAAGCGTTTCGCCGATCACAACCAACTCGACGCGCAGGGAATACGGCTGATTTTGCAAAGACACGACCCGTCCATCGATCAGCCCCTTCACCATAGTTGGATGTGCCTCCAGATAAGTCAATTCCTGGCCCAAGAGCGGCCGCGTGTGATCTTTCACATATTTGCTGATCGCCAGTTTGGTGAACTCGTCGGGCGCTTTGACGGTCACTTCGATCTTGCGCACTCTGCGGATGCTCTGCCGCTGTTTGTTGATCAGGTCTTTTTTCAGCGAGTCGATTTCCTCTTGTAACTGGTTGTTTTCGCCCCGCAGTTTGTTCATTTGCAGATACAGAAGGTCCAGGTCATGGCCTTTCGCTGCCAGCGTACCGGCCGCTCCCACCACAATCCCCACCAGAAACACGCCGATCCGCTGCATCAGGCGGCCCTTTCCGTGACGATCCATTTCACCAGATAATACCCCACCTGGCAGCCGAGAAACGATGCGATCAGATACGCAAATTGCTTGACGACCGGGCTAAACTGGAAGCCCCACACGCCATCCCCGATGATTTTTAATGTATCGACCGATCCGCCGACGGCCGCCACCAACGCCCAGATTTTCAATTGTTCCGCCAGATCGAGCATCGCCTTCATCGGCGGGTAATGTGTCAGCAGTGCACCGACCCCTCCGACCAGCGAGCCGCCCAGCACCATTCCCAAAGCGACGCAGAAGTCCAGGATCATCGTCGAGACAAACCCCATGCCGATCCCCCCTCGTCACAACATATGACAAGCCCATCCGCAAAATTCCCTGGACATTTCCGCAAGACGGTTGTATGATAGGAAATAAACAGTTTATATCCTACTATTTTTGTAGGAATAAGGAGGATTAGACGGTGGAACGGGTGTGGGCGAAGGATCCGTCAAAATTGAACAAGTTTGAACTCTACAAGCTGGAAAAAGACGGACTAGATATTCTGGATGATCTGAAACGGTTTGCGGAAGAAGGGTTTGAAGCGGTTACGGAGGACGACCTCGCGCTGCTGAAATGGGCCGGCGTCTATGCGCAAAAGCCGAAAACAGACGGGTATTTCATGATGCGCGTGAAAATTCCCGGCGGGATTCTGAATTCCGACCAGGCCCGCACGCTGGCCGGCATTTCGCGGGATTACGGCCGCAACCTGATGGACGTGACCACCCGTCAGGCCATCCAGTTTCACTGGCTGACGGTGCAAAGCCTGCCGGATATTTACGAGCGCCTGGACGCGGTCGGCCTGACGCCGATTGAAGCGTGCGGTGACTGCCCGCGGACGATCGTCGGCAATCCGCTGTCGGGGATCGACCCGGACGAGCTGATCGATACGAGCCCGATCGTCGAGCAGGTGTTCCGGTATTTTCACAAGAACCGGGAGTTTTCCAATCTGCCGCGGAAATACAAAATTTCGATTTCCGGCAACATGTATAACGCCGGGCATGCGGAGATCAACGACCTGGCTTTTACCCCGGCGATCAAGGAAATCGACGGAGAAGAAGTAAAAGGGTTCCATGTGATGGTCGGCGGCGGGTTGTCCGCGAAACCGCACATGGCGCAAAAATTGGACATTTTTGTGCGGCCGGAAGACGTGCTGAAGGTGGCGGTTGCCGTCACCACGATTTTCCGCGACTACGGCTATCGCGAAAAGCGGCATCATGCCCGGTTGAAGTTCCTGGTGGCCGACTGGGGTGCCGAGAAGTTCAAAGAGGAACTGTTGAAGCTGACCGGCCCGCTGCCGTCGCGCGGCAAGGACATGACGCTGGGCTGGAACGCCGGGTATTTCTACGGTGTGCACAAGCAAAAGCAGCCGGGGCTGAACTATGTCGGGCTGTCCGTGCCGGTCGGCCGCCTCAACGCGGACGAAATGGAGGAACTGGCGCGGCTGGCGGACAAGTATGGGGATGGATCGATCCGTACCTGCAACTCGCAAAATATCATTTTGGCCAACATTCCGGACGAGAAGGTCGACGAATTGTTGCAAGAGAAGCTGCTGGAGCGCCTGACGCCGTTCCCGAAACCGTTCATGGCCTATGCGGTGTCTTGCACCGGCAACGAATTCTGCAACCTGGCGCTGGTGGAAACGAAGGAACGCATGCGGATGATCGCGGAATATCTGGACGAACATGTGGAACTGGACACGCCGGTGCGGATTCACGTCAACGGTTGCCCGAACTCCTGCGGCCAGCAGCAGATCGCCGACATCGGGCTGCAAGGGTCGTTGACGAAGATCGACGGCAAAATGGTCGACGCGTTTGACCTTTCCATCGGCGGCGTGCTGGGACCCGATGCGGCGTTCAACACGAAGCTGAAGGGTCGCATCCCGGGGGATCAGGTGGCCAAAGCGATCGCCCATCTGGTGACGTTCTTCAAGGAAAACAGGCGGGACGGCGAATCGTTCCACGCGTTCGTAAAGCGCGTAGGCGTCGCGGCGTTCCAGGAACAGTTGAACCAATTTTTTGGGGTGGCGGTATAACCGGCTGCTCTTCGACAAGGAAAGCATCTGCCGGAAGAAGCACCTGCCGTGGTGGCAGGTGCTTTTTTTCACCCAGCGAAGTGACGCTGCGCTTCGCAGCCGACTCCGGGTACTTCGCTGGGGTCCCCGCAGCAACCACACTTCCGGCAAATGGGCGGCTGCATGAGGAGCAGTCCCAACACGATCAGCTGGTACGCCGACGGGTGAATGCTCGACAGCCAACAGATTGTCAACCAGCGGCACCACGGCGGGGCAGGTGGCCAGGCTTAATAACGTTCCCGATGCACCACCCGTTCCAAAGGATACATCTGTTTCGGGCCGGGTTCAGCTGCCGGCCAGCCCAGGCCGATGATCGCGACCACCCGCAAATGGTCGGGGATACTCAACTGGCTGCGGGCGTAGCATTCCCGACGCTCCGACTCCTGCGGGTCTTCCGAATGATAGACCGCCCCCCATGCTGCCCCCAGTCCGAGCGAGACGGCTGTCAACCAGAGAAAACCGCCGGCGATCGACGCATCTTGCAGCCAGTATTTGCTGAGTTGCGGGTCGGACACGATCACCACGGCGGCTGCGCTTTGTTCCAGCCATTTCATGTAAGGGGTGGTGGCGGCCAGTGTCCGCAGCGTTTTCCGATCGGTGACGAGAATAAATTCCCGCGAAGGCAGGTTGTTGCCGCTCGGGGCCAGATAGGCAGCGCGCATCAGTTTGTCGAGTAACTCCGATGGAATCGGATCCGGCTTAAAATGGGTGATTTCCCGGCGTTTCTCAATCGCTGACAAAACGTCCATTCGTACACTTCCTTTCCGGTTATCGGCAAGCCTTGATTTTGTCCAGCAACTGTTCCGGCGAATACGCCTCCAGCAATTCGCCGTCCACAAACGCGAACAGGGCCAGGAGGCAAGCGTTGCAGCGGTTGAGGCAAGGGTGAACAACGATGTCGGCCGTCGGATGGGACGCCCGGATTTGCCCGATCAGTTCACGTGCCTCATTGGTTTCGCACAGTTCTATCACCATCGCCGCTTCCCCCTTGTTCCTATCTTCCTGCAATAGGTTGCGGGAGTCAATGCCAGATATGTCTGAACGATCGCGGGGAACAACAGACGTCTCTACGTTCAACAGATGTGAGGGTATTTCAAAAGATTGATACAAATTGGTTGCCCGGTCTTCCTGACAGGTTGGTTGGTTTCCGGTACAATACATAAAAAGAGTGGGTTGCTTACCAAATGAAAACGTGAGGAGAATGCGGTTTGCCAGTTCACAATTCGCTGGACCTGTTGCGGAAAATCGCTTTGTTTTGCGACCTGTCGGAGGAAGAGCTGGGCAAAATCGGCCGGTTGCTGATCCGGCGCACGCTTGCGGAACGGATGGTGGTGTTCATGCAAGGCGAGCCGCTGGAGCATATCTATTTTATTGCGAGCGGCAAGGTGAAAATCTACCGGACGGATGAACAGGGGCGGGAACAGATCGTCAATGTGCTGGACGCCGGGGACATGTTCCCGCATATCGGTTTTTTCCGGCAGACGGTATATCCCGCCCACTCCGCGATGCTGGAAAAAGGGGTTTTGCTGGTACTGCCGATGGCCCGCTTCCGCTTGCTTTTGGAATCCAATCCCCAGTTGTGTCTGAAGATGATGGCTGTAATGGAGGGCAAAATCATCGAGTTGCAGGACCGTCTGGAAGAGATGGTGCTGCATGATACGTTCGGCAGGATCGTAACGCTTTTGATCCGGCTTGCCCGTCTGCACGGCGTCCCGGACGGCCCTTGGATCCGCGTCGACGTACCGCTGACCAATCAGGAGTTGGCGAATATGATCGGCACTTCACGGGAAACGGTCAGCCGCACACTCAGCCAGTTGAAAAAAGCGCAAGCGGCAGAAACCACGCCGGATCATTATTTGCTGCTCGATCTCGATCGGTTGGAGAAACAGCTTCGCATCTAGCAAAGTGACGCGGTTGCGGTATTGGTTGAATAGCGGCGGCGATTTCAATCGACCGCCGATTTTTCTACCTGTTGACCGGTTTCCGTGCACGGCGGCCCTGGAGATTTTGAATGTTCAAAATCGGGGCAGATGGTGGTTTGGACGGTTGGAAGATCACCAGCGGCACCTGCCGGATGGTTTCACCGGGCACGGACAATTGTTGTTGCAGGTGGACGTTCGATCCAGGTGGTAAGTCTATCAACCATAACCGGTACGTATTGGTTCGCCGTTGCAAATTTTCAATTTCGATTCTGCCGATGTAAAGATAGACACCATTCTGTTGTTCCGCCAGACGGGTGATCCGTACGTCGAACCCTGGATGCGCCAGTGCGAAGCAGACGAGCAGAGCGAAGTTCAAAGCCAACAGCAACAAGGGCAATCGTCTTCCCCATCGGTTGCTTGATTGCAACGCGGCTGGATCTCGGAACACCATTTGGAAAAATCCGTAAGGGCACGCGCTTCGGCAGAACCGGTAGCGAAACACTCCAAACAGCAGGAACAGGCTGACTGCAAAAATCAGATAGACACCGAATAGAGAAGCGGGTTCAAGCGATATGAGGGAATGCCGGAGCGAATCGGGATCCACAAAATAGGACAGCAAAAAAAAACGCGACAACGGGTGCGAGCAATGAGGCCAGAAGCCAGTCGATGCCTTTGTATGTTCGCCCGAGCCGGATGAGAAACCCTGCCAGCGTATTGTGTGGGCACATGTACGTGCAGAAAAAACCGGTGCGATAATTTTGCGCCAAATGCCACCGCAAATACCAGAAACAAAACGGCCAACAGCAGAATGTAGCCGTCATCCTGTATTGTGAATTTTTTTCGGAACACATAAAAATGGAGCGTCGGTACATCAATTCGGAATATGTCCAAAACCGGTACCAGGAAAAAAGCAACGAATACGGCCGGGCGCGTCAGCGGGTGAATCCGTTTGATTTGCATGTTGCCTTCACTTCCTTATTCCCGGTAATTGCAATTTCTTGGCGAACCTCAATCAGCATATGGGAAGTGACTGCAAGTTGTCCGGTTTTCATGTACCCGTAGGATGTGTTGACAAAACGATCGCGCCGCGTTTATAATACCTACCAGGGTATATACCATCAGGGGTATAAAGGAGGTGATCATTGACTTGGAATGGGTGCAATACCTGGTTGTCGCTCTCATTTTTTGGTTCCTGGCCAGCCGGCTGATGCCGGTCAAGGGACTCAGGAACCTTTCGGCGGAGGAGGTGGTGGAGCTTTTAAAACGTCCCGCAGAACATATTTTTCTTGATGTCCGGGAAAAACACGAATACCGGCAAGGGCATATCAGGGGATTCAAAAATGTGCCCCTGAGCGAACTGAAGAATCGCTTGGGCGAAATTGACCCGGAGAAGACTGTGATTCTGGCTTGCCGGAGCGGCATGCGGAGCATGCAGGCAGCGAAGATTTTAAAAAAACACGGGTTCACAAGGATCGGCCATCTAAAACATGGAATCATGGGATGGCATAAAGGGTTAACCGAATGAGCACAAAAAAGGAGAGGCGTTCCGTCCGGAACTGCTTCTTTTAAAAAATATATACCCATATGGGTATTATGGGGGTGAAAACATGTACCAAACTGCCGCGAGAGTGATCAACATCTTGCCCCACGACGTGAACGAGAGGCTGAAACGCGGAGAACAATTGAACATCATTGATGTTCGCGAGCACCAGGAAGTGGCACGGGGCAAAATTCCAGGAGCAAAACACATTCGTTTGGCCGAACTGCCGGACCGGTTGCATGAGATCGATCCGGACAAGGAAACGATCCTGGTTTGCAGAAGCGGCAACCGGAGCGCCAAGGCTTGCGAATATTTGATGAGCCGCGGATACCGGAACGTGAAAAACATGTTGGGTGGAATGAACGCCTGGCAAGGCGACATTGAAGTTTCATTGTAATGAGATTCATTCTGAAAAGGAGAGATGGAAAATGGCAAGACGTGTAGCAATCATCGCATCAAACGGCGGATTGGAGACCGCCTACAAAGTGTTGAATATCGCAACCGCTGCGGCGGCGACCGAGGCGGAAGTGGCGATCTTTTTCACCTTTGAGGCGTTGGCGATCATTCACAAGGATGCAGCCAACATGCTGACGATGGGTGCCGGAAAAGAACATTACATGGAAGGATTCAAGCGCGCCAATGTTCCGTCCATTCCGGAACTGGTTGAAATCGCAAAAGAATCCGGCGTCAAACTGATCGCATGCCAAATGACGATGGATGTCACAGGCATGAAAAAAGAGGATTTCATTGACGGGGTCGAAGTGGGCGGCGCGGTAACATTCCTGGATTTTGCTTACGATGCCGACGTAACCGTCACCTTCTGATCACCCGAAGGAGCCGACCTCCCCTTGGAGCCGGCTCCCAGCAACATTACAGCAGAAAAAGGGGAGGATAGGTATGACGGTTGGTTTGGTAGCCACTTTGTTTCTGATCGGTTTTGTCGGCTCATTTATTTCGGGCCTTGTGGGGATTGGAGGATCCATTATCAAATATCCGTTGCTGCTGTATGTTCCTCCGGCTGTCGGAGTGGCCGCTTATACGGCGCACGAGGTGTCCGGGATCAGCGCCGTACAGGTTTTCTTTGCCACGATATCCGGCGTTCTGGCGCTTCGAAAGGAAAAGGTGATCAACTACAAATTGGTCGCCTACATGGGGATTTCCATCATCATCGGCAGCTTTGTTGGGGGATACGGCGGAAAGTTTCTGTCGGGAGCGACGATTAATTTTGTCTATGCTCTGCTTGCAACGATTGCGGCCATCATGATGTTCGTCCCGAAAAAAGGATTGGACGAGATCCCGCTTGAACAGGTGCAGTTCAACCGGACGATTGCGGTCATCTCCGCTTTTGTGGTTGGCGTCGCTTCCGGGATTGTCGGGGCGGCCGGGGCTTTCATACTGGTCCCGATCATGCTTTTGGTCCTAAAGATCCCGACCCGTATGACGATCGCTTCCTCACTGGCGATTACGTTCATATCGTCAATCGGTTCAACGGTGGGAAAAATTATGGCGGGCGACGTGCTGTTTTGGCCATCGGTCATCATGGTGGTCGCCAGCATTTTGGCGGCACCCCTCGGTGCCAAGCTGAGCACCCGAGTCAACACCAAAATTTTACAGGGGATTTTGGCGGTATTGATCGTAGCAACAGCAATCAAAATTTGGGCTGATATTTTGCTGAAATAAGGGGGAACCCGCGGTGAATACGACGAACTCGTTGATGGCGGATAAATCGGTCGACTGTAAGGGGCTGTCGTGTCCCATGCCGATTGTCCGGACAAAGAAGGCGATTGAAGAGATCGAACCCGGTCAGGTGTTGGAAGTTGTGGCAACCGACCCGGGATCCGTTTCTGACATAAAGAGTTGGGCGGAGCGAACGGGACACCAGTTCGTTGGCACAATCAAGGAAGAAGGTGTCTTTAAACACTATATTCGCAAATCCGATCCGAGCGAATTGAAACCAGAGAAGAGGTACCCGCATGTGGTTTCAAATGAGGAACTGCTGCAACGGCTGACCGACAATCCGGTCATTGTGGATGTGCGGGAACCTGCCGAGTATGCGTTTGGCCACATTCCGGGGGCCATCTCGGTTCCGTTTGGGAAACTGGAAGAAACAATCGGCGAATTGAAAAAGTTCGCGGATCAGGAAATCCATGTTGTCTGCCGAACAGGAACCCGCAGTGATATCGCTTGCCAAATTTTAAGCGAAAAAGGTTTCCCAAATGTCAAGAACGTAGTCCCCGGTATGTCCGAATGGACGGGACCCGTTGAAAAACGTTCATAATATAGGACAGTAACAGGAAAGGATGATATTGGATCATGGCGGTCACCCGAATCAACGCGAAACAGTTGCATGACAAAATCAACAGCGGAAAACGGGTGTTTATTCTCGATGTACGGAACCCGGACGAATATCACGATTGGAAAATAGAAGCAAAAAACATTCAATCGGTAAACATTCCGTACTTCGATTTTTTGGATGACGATCCCAAAAATTACGAGGATCTTCCGAAAGATACGGAAATCGTCGTGATTTGCGCGAAAGGCGGCGCTGCCGAAATGGTGGCCGAGATGTTGGACGAAAAAGGGTACCAGGTCAGTTACCTGGGCGAAGGCATGCTGGAGTGGAGCCAGTTTTACCATCCGGTTACCATTGCGGTCGACGAAAACATGAAGCTGATTCAAATCAACCGACTGGCGAAAGGTTGTCTGTCGTACATGGTGATCTCGGAAGGGCAGGCAATGGTGGTGGATCCCAACCGGCACGTGGAAGAATACACCCGGCTTGCCGAGCAAGAAAACGTAAGGATTGTGCACGTGATGGATACGCATCTGCATGCAGATCATATTTCCGGGGGCCGGGAACTGGCCGACAAGACAGGGGCAACGTACTATATCTCCTCAAGCGAAATGCAAGGCTCCGACGTGCCGTTCGAACCACTGGAAAAACACAACGAAATCAACTTCGGAGCGGTTCACGTCAAAGTCCTGGCCATTCCGACCCCGGGCCACACGCCGGGAAGCGTGTCGTTCCTGGTGAACGACAAATATTTGCTGTCGGGCGACACCATTTTCGTAGGTGGGCTCGGGCGGCCCGACCTCGGTGGCAAAGCCCGCGAATGGGCGCAGGCGCTGTATGACACCGTGTTCAGGAAAATCGCCGCGTTGTCGGATGATATCATTGTGTTGCCGACTCACTATGCCGATATTCAGGAAATCAACGAAAACGGCTATGTGGGGGCGACACTGGGTGACATCCGCAGAAGCAATGAAATTATGCGGACGCAGGACCGGGAAGTGTTCACCGAAAAAGTGGCCGGAACGGTTGGAGCAACGCCTCCGAACTATGAGGAAATCGTGGAAATCAACCGGGGAACCGTCGAAGTCACGCCGGATAAGGCAACAGAGCTCGAAATCGGACCGAATCGTTGCGCCATTCATCACAGTTGAAAACAAATTTTGACGAGGAGGAATGAAACATGCAGGCAGATGTTGTGGTTGACGCAAAGGGTTTATCGTGCCCGATGCCGATCGTAAAAGCGAAAAAAGCGATCGACAGCATGCAACCCGGGCAAATCATGGAGCTGCAGGCAACCGACAAAGGGTCGGTTAACGATTTTCAAGGATGGGTGAAACAGACGAAACACGAACTGGTCAAAATGGAAGAAGACAACGGCGTGTTCCGTTTCTTTGTCAAGAAAGGACAGTGAGCGGGGAGGCGAACAAGGTGTTTCATTACACGGTCGAAACGAACAAGAGCGTCGACGAAGCGGTCGCCGCGGTCGAAGAAAGCCTGAAAAGCCGCAAGTTCGGTGTATTGTGGCAGTTTGACATCACCGCCAAACTGCAGGAAAAAGGAATCGATTTTACCCAGCCCTACAGGGTGCTTGAGGTCTGCAATCCGGTGGAAGCGGCGCGGGTGCTTTCTCAGAATGGTTTGATGGGATATTTCCTTCCCTGCAAAATTGTGGTCTACCATGAGAACGGGACAACGAAAATCGGTTTGCCCAAACCGACCGTCCTGGTTGATCTTGTTGATGATCCGGCTCTGCAAGAGATTGCAAAACGCGTGGAAGATACCCTGATTGAGGCTGTAAACGAAGCTTGCAACTGACGATCAGCCGGGTTTGCCGCAGCGGTATATGGTGATGGGGTTGCCCACCCTGATTCTTTTCAAGGAAGGTAAACCCGCAAGGCCGTTGGTCGGATTTCAACCTGAAGCGAGCATCCGGTCGTATCTCGAAGGTTGAGTTGACTGACGCCCGTATGATACGGGCGTCGTTTGCATGTCCTCAAGTATCGTTGCAATTTTTTACGCATGGGGGTATGGTTAGAAGTAAAAGAAAAAGGGGATGACTGCATTGGATTACAATGATTCGGTCAAAAACCGCCTGCGGCGGATCGAAGGGCAGATTCGAGGCGTTCACGCCATGATGGAACAAAACAAGGAATGCAAGGATGTCGTCACACAATTGCAAGCGATCCGTTCGGCCGTCGATCGCGTCATTGGACTGATTGTGGCAAGCAATTTGGAGCAATGCATTCGTGAAGAGCTAAAAAACGGACAAAATCCTGATGAAGTGATCAAAGAGGCTGTCGATCTGCTCGTCAAGAGCCGGTAGCGAATCATCGAGCCTGAAATGGGGCCTAGAATGGGAGGGGATCTCACCATGAGTGAGAGACGTTTTGATCCAGAAAAAATGGAAATGTTGGACAACCCTGAACGAAGAAAAGCTCTCCCGCCCGACCAGCTATTGCAATTGTCGGCGATTGGCAGAGACGATGTGGTTCTCGATTTGGGGGCGGGCACCGGATATTTCACATTGCCGGCAGCAAACATGACGGACAACAAAGTCTATGCGTTGGATATCGAACCCAAAATGCTTTCCGTTCTCAAGTCCAAACTGGAAGAACTGCATATTGAAAATGTCGAACCGGTCGAAGGGAAAATCGAAAATATTCCTTTGCCGGACTCCTCCGTCGATCGGGTGATCGCCTCGTTTGTTTTGCACGAGGTGGAACCTCTTTCAAAAGGTTTGGAGGAAATCCAACGCGTCTTGAAAAAAAACGGTACATGTTTTTGCCTGGAATGGGAAAAGAAACCGATGGAACAAGGTCCGCCTCTCCATCATCGAATCCACTCTACCGATATGAGAAAAGCGATGGAGACAGCGGGATTCGAAATTGTAAAGAGCCTGTTTCCAACCGATTTCCATTACATTCTGGTAGTACGGAAATAAAAGCGGAGACACAGACGTGCACAATGGCTGCCCATCAAAATGGTACCGGGGCCGTATCGAGCCCCGGTCATTACAAAGAATGTGTCTTGTCAAGGTTTCACGATTGAAAACATGCGGGGAAGCATTTCTTCCGCTTGCGGAAAGGAAAGTCCCAGTTTCCATCCGCCCATACCCCGGATGCCGTATTCATGAACAAGCCGGTATTTTTTGATAATGCTACGGGCATCTTCGAACCAAACCTCATGTTTATGACCGGAAGAATCGGTATAAACAAAATGGGGGGATGCCGACCGCCCATCATATTGAACAGGAGCCCAATGTTGTGTAGCGATCTGAATCGCCCTGTTCTGGGAGTAGGCGGTTCCTTTCGTTTTGCCGTCAGGAAAATAGGTCCAATCATAGGCGTACATGGCAATACCGAGAAACAGTTTTTGTTTTGGAACCGTTTTGACGGCATAATCCAGAGTAGCGCGTACCTGGTCGATCGGAGCGATCGGCCGGGCGGTCCGCCGGGCCAATGCCAGTCATATGTCATCAGAAATACATGATCGGCTGTCGCTCCCAATGTGGCATAATCGTAGGCGGCAAGATATTCCGGCGATCGATCCCCCTGTTTGGCGGGTACTGCAATGGAAATCGTGAATCCGGAAGGTTTTAGCCGACCGGACAGCTCTTTTATAAATTGGTTAAATGCATCGCGGTCAACCGGTTTTATTTGTTCAAAGTCAATATTTACACCTTTGAATGGTTGCGAGGTGACCAGACGTTCAATACTCCGGATCAAGTTGTTTCTGGCAGTTTTGTTTCAGACTGAAGACGGTTTGGATCGCCAATTCGGTTTGCTTTTATGAGTTCATCTACAGAGATTCCATGTCGGTCAGCGATTTTCCAAAGCGAATCGCCTTTCATCACCAAAAACGTGTGGCCTGGGATTAATAGGGATTGCCCTGGAACAATCCGATCCGTTGTGAGACCGTTTATCTGTCGGATGTTTTGAATCGATTGCCCGTAACGCCCCGAAATGGAATAGAGTGTTTCTCCACTATGCACTTCATGAATCACGAAAGATGCTTTGGAATTCGCGGTATTGGCCCGAACGGGAGCGAAATGGCCGAATAGAATCAAGTACAGGATAAAAGAAATGAATAAGGCGGTCCATTTGTTTTTCATCTTTTCACCTCGCATCAGCTGGGGATTCGTTATATAACGTATCCAAATCGTGTTGTTTAAAGCTGGAGAAATATGGAGAAAGGTTGAAAGACATGATGAATGAAGAACGGAAAAAAACAGTGGATTCCAAATATGTGCAGCAACATCTTGCGAATGAACGAACTTTTCTCGCCTGGATCCGAACCAGTATCACCATTGTGGGACTTGGATTTTTGGCGGCTGGAGTGGTTTTCCGTTCCACACCCTTCACTCATTTGGCGAATACGATTGCGGCATTTGTCGGCATAGGATCGGTGGTGCTCGGCGGACTTGTATTTGGATTTGCGACCCGAAATTTTTTTGTCAATCGTAAAAAGATAAATGAGGAAACGTTTCAATCGCCTCGCGCAATCATGTTTGTGATCTTTGCGTGTTTGGTGCTTCTTGATTCTTTTTTGTTGGTGATTATTGCAATCCTGCTGCTCTTTTGAGAACCAGGAAAAGCTTGACAAAGCAGATGTGAAACACTACCATAATACCTATAGGGGTATTTTGCCCAATCTCAGAAGAAGGGTAGAGAATATAATGCTGCAAGTCACTCCTGAAGCGGTTGCGAAATTGAAAGAAATACTCAATTTTCCCAAAGGACAGATGATCCGATTGTATATCGCGGGCGTTGGCTGAGGCGGACCGACTTACGGCATGGCTCTGGAGGAGTCAACAAACGAACACGATCAAAAAGTGGAAGTAGACGGAATTCAATTCGTTTATAATTCAGGATTAGCTTCCTATATGGAAGGGCTAAAAATTAATTATAAAGATTCTTGGTTCGGAAAAGGGTTCCAAATTTATAGAGATTCAATTTGTTGAAGTGCCATTGGTTAGGATTTATGCTAGTGGAGATGGGCTTTTTTCGCAGGTTGGATCCACTGCATCGGCCCGATCCTCGCTTCCGTGCCGGTATACGAGATACAAACCTGTTGCTGGGAGGCCACCATGAAAAATTGGCAAATAGGTGTTGGTGCATTGGTCATTGTGGGATTGGCCATATGCGCGATTTTCGGGAACGCGGGTTCAAATACGACAGCACCCAACAGTTCAGCGGGAACCGCCGCAACTGGTCAACCGAGTACGGAACAAAAGGCGGAACTTCCGCTTCCCGGCTACCAGGCCCCCGATTTTACATTGACTGATATGAACGGAAAGACTGTAAAATTGAGCGATTTTCGGGGAAAACCGATATTGGTCAACTTCTGGGCTTCCTGGTGTCCGCCATGTCGCGCCGAAATGCCGGACCTTGTAAAAAAATCGGAACAGTACGGAGACAAGGTGATTTTCCTTGGCGTGAACATGACCACGAGCGAACAGGATCCGGAAGGACCGAAAAAGTTTCTGAAGGAATTTCACGTCAAATATCAAAATTTGCTCGATGACAAAGCAAAGGTGGCAGAACTTTATCAAGCTGTCGGGATTCCGACAACGGTAACCATTGACCCGAAAGGAATCGTTGTGGATCGCTTTCAAGGCATGATGAATGAATCCACCATGGAGCGCGCGATTCAAAAATTATTAAAAAAATAGGTGTTGAACATGCTGGATACGGCACTCCAACTCGGAATCTTGACGATTCCAATCCATTTGCTTGCCCTTGTGGCAAGTTTTTTCTTAGCGACGCCAATCTTGCGTCGCGATGTGGACCGCGTTGGAAGTAACGGCAAGCTGGTTGTGGATTTAGTATGGACCGGTTTGTTGATCGGATGGTTCGTGCAGCGATTTGGCCAGATTTTGTTTGACCCGGTTCTGTTGTTTCAAGATTCGTTTCGGGCAATTATGGCTGTTCCTGCACCGTACATGGCGTTGGTGGGGTGGATTGCCGGGGGCCTGTTTGTGGGATGGAAGATGTGGCGGGCGAAGCTGGTTTCCGAAACAAATTTTCTGCAATTGCTAAACGCATTTGTACCAGGAATTTTGATCGGCCTTGGCGTGTCTCAACTCCTGATGGTGGATCTCGGAAAACCGACCTTGCTTCCTTGGGGGGTTATGGCCGGAAACCATGCGTATCATCCGTTGCATTTTTACCGGGGACTGGCGCTTGTCCTGCTGGGGATGGGGATTCGCAGGAGATCGGTTCCGACAGTACAGCGTTTGGGCTGGTCTCTTTTTGGTGTGGGTGTGATTGGGATATTGGTCTCGTTTCTTGACTTTCCCAACCGGCAGTGGATGGGGATGTCGACGGTGCAAGCGGGATCTCTTGTGCTGGCGGTTTTTGGGCTGCTGTTGCTGTGGAGAAAACGGTTATGACACAAATCTTTTTTTTTTGGATCGTGCAACAACAGACCCCGGACGCCTGCCAAGCATGTGGCTGATTGTCGCAGAACCATGCGTGGCATGCAGCAGCCGGGGCAGATTTTTACCATGATGTGAATGTCCGTTGGCTCACTATTCTTTGCTCACAGGGCGCAGGTCCGCATTCCTTTCAGGACCAGGAAGACCAGCGCAATAACGCTCAGCAGGAAGATCGAATCGGGGATCACTCGCTGCCAGAGGAGCAGGTGAACAATTTTGCTAGTAGAATGTAAACTGGCGCGCCGCCCAGAATCCATCTGTGTAGGCTTTTTGCAATTGCAGAAAACCTACCGGTTGCAAGGTGATCAGGATCATACCGGCGAGACCGATGTTGAGCGCCCAGGACAGGAGATCAACCAGTATTCCCTGGCCCTTCGGTTCACGGCCAGACAAGCGGCGCCACGTAAATCCCCATCGCCAGCCAGGAGGTTGCAATCCAAAAAATTGCCAGTTGCAGATGGTAGCCTTTCGCCACATGAAACGGAAGCAGCTTCGACACATCGAATCCGTAAAATCCGTTCCTTTCGACATAGTAGTGGGCGGGCCAGCTTGCGGATCTTCGTTCCGAGGAAACGAAGGAGCGTGACAATGGTCAACCGGTAATGTGATTTTTCTCACAAGGTGATGCAAGCGTGCGAGCTTCTGCCATCGCCCGATTTTACGGGATATGCGGGAGAAGCGACACAACCAGCACAAACCAGACGGTGTTGGCGATCTCGATGAGTCCCACCGCCAGAGGCCGCATGACCGAATCAAAGCGGGTGAGCCAGGCCCGTCCGGCGGCGAACGCATAAGCGGCCGCCCACATGCCGACCGGCAGCGCTGCCGGGTACAGCCCGTTAGCCAAAAGCGGCAGCAGCACAAGCATTGTGTGATAGAGGTTGCAGGCGATTTTGATTTTGCGGTTCCCCCGTTCGCGGATCAAGCTCTTAACGTACAGGGCACTGCCAAAGAACAGCAGCACACAGGAAAGCCAAAGCGCAAACGCGGTGAAATCGAACACCTGCCGCCCGACAAAGTAGGAAGCCATCGCTCCCAACGACAACCCGCAGATCGCCGCCAGATCATTCAGCAGTTGCCGTTCTCTTTTGCGTTTTGCAAAGCGGATGTTGACCGCCAGCAGCAGACAGGCAGGCGCGGCCAATGCCAGGAGGGCCGGAAATCGCCACAGCAACGGGAGGGAGAAGCATCCGGCAGCAACTACGTACCCCGCCGCCCAGCGCTTCATGTGCCCGTTACGCCGGGGATTTTTGATCCACATCAGCAGCGGGTAGGTCGCCAAATAGGCGGCCAACATGGCAAGCAGCAACCACACATGGGACGCCTGCCACCCTCCGTGGCTAGCACCCACCAGCCAGGGCGCGAGCAGCATTCCCCAAGCCCCATGTTCACGAGGCAGCACGATTTTCATCCGAATCACCTTTACTTTGGGGTATAATCAGCCGCTTTTATCATACAACGGATGTTGAGAGACAGGCATGACAACGATCACAAGCCCGGCGTGATTTTCGTCACTGCGTGTACAGCCGATTCATCGTATGGTGGAGACAACAAAGAGGAGGGGATTCGCCATGCTGGTCACAGAACCGTTGGTGATCGACATCAACCGGCACATCGAATGGGAGGAGCGCAAGCCTTCTTTCAAACAGTTGCTGGACACCCCGGACTTGAAACTGGTGATGATCCGCATGCGGCGGGAACATGCCGTCGCCTGGCACCGGTCGAGCGTGGCCATCACCGTTTTTGTCCACCAGGGGGAGATCGATTTTGGCGTTCGCGATTCCGGAGAAGAACAGGTGTATCGCCTGTCGCAAGGAATGAGCATCACGTTGCCGGCCGGTCTCGATCACCAGCTTGCGGCTTTGCAGGATTCGGTCGTTCTCGTATACAAGACGCCCAATCCGGAAAAGCCGTGCCAATTTACTAACAGGACACAGGAGGTATCGGCCATGATACAGCAAAACGGCGGCTGCATGGGACATGTCGGCGGTGCAAAAACACAGGCATCGTATTGCGCAGCCATTCAGCAACTGTTCAATGAGCACCCCCCGCTGCGGCAACAGATGGAACAACTGGTGCAGAAAGCCCAGCAACTTGCGGAAAGCGCGGATGAACAAGCGGCTGCCGCAATTCAGCAACTGGTTGGGTGGGAAGGTCATTTCAGGCGGGAACTGGAGATTCACTCGGAAAAGGAGGAACAGGGGTTGTTTCCGCTCCTCGGCCGCCATATCGGAACGGAAACGGGGCCGATTGCGGTGATGGAATATGAACACAGCGAGGCGAAGCGGATGTTGGCCGAATTTGAACGCCAGGCGGGACAACCGGAAGGGCCATGGACGCCTGAGCGGTTGCAAGCGGTTACGGCTCCGCTGGTTCGGGGATGCCAAATTTTGTTTGAGCACTTCCTGAAGGAGGAAAACGTTCTGTTCCCGATGGCGGAAACAATTCTCAGCCAGCAGGAGAAGGAAGAGCTGCTGCGAATTGTCGAAGCGAAGCGTTGAGGAGAAACTCAAGAGGAACCAATTCCGGTTTGCCAACTGGAGAGGCTGAGGGGCGCGCCTCAGCCTTTTTCACGCCCGATTGCGAAACGCTGTATCTTGCCGCAACAGTCGATTGCGGCAGTAGCATCAATAACCGGTTAACTGATCAAATTTCCGAATTGAAGCGAAAATTGAGATTGTTTGCGTCTGATATTACCCCTTTGTGCCCGACGATCCAGCAGTTTAGACAGATGGGGATTTTTTCCCGGCAAAATCAGGGAGTTCCCCGACAGACGGTCAACGTATGAACCGGTACACTGGAAGCGAAGGGAACAGAAGACGGAAGGGGAGTGAGGCGTATGTTTCAACGCGTGCTGCTGGCGGTCGACGGTTCCGATGATTCGCAAAAAGCGGTGGATTGGGCGATTGGCGCTTACCGGCAGATGCCGGATACCCGGTTTACCGTGTTGCACGTATGTCTGCCGTATGTCATCCCGGCTGGCGAAGGCGGCGTATTTTACACCTACGAACAAGCGGAAACCAACGACCCCAAGGAAACGGTCGCATACCAGACATGGAGCCGGTTCCCTGACCGCGAGCGGGTCAACTATCTGACGGTGACCGGGAATCCGGCGAACGAAATTTGCGAAGTGGCGAAAGACGGAGCTTTTGACCTGATTGTGCTGGGAAGCAGCGGGCATGGCGCGGTTGCCTCGGTGCTGCTGGGCAGTGTGAGCGCCAAAGTGCTGCATCGTGCACCTTGTTCTGTGCTGGTTGTACGCTAAAGCTACGACCGCATTTTTCCGGAAAAAACCCTCACGCGGGCGGTGTGAGGGTTTTCTGATCATTCTACAACATGCTTCCTTTTTGCTGAAACCGGATGTGTGGCGTGATCATAGTCTCGCAGCGAGGTGAAAGAACCGGTGCTGCGGTTTCTTGCCTACCTGGAAAGCAAAAGCGTGGTGCATGTCTGGAGCGTTCCGCTTGCTTATTTTCGTCGAAGTTACATCGTCTATCGAAGCCGGGATATGAAAATTCGGTAGGCGGGACCACCTGCAGGAGTCCCACCGGGAAAAACGGTTCAGGGGAGGGGCCGCGATTGGCCGACTGGGATTTTGAAAGCGGGTTCTTTCCCAGATCGGGGGAGTTGTGGCTGAAACTCAGGGAATTCCCCGATAACAGGTCGGATGGGATTTCGTTATACTGGGGGGGTACAGACCAGGCAATTTTGATGGATTTGGGGGCATGCGGCCATGGAAAGCCTACAGGGGGGCCTTCAGGCGAGCCTCGACGAGCTTCGGCGCTTGACAAATACCGAGTTTGCTGCGCTTGCGTGGATGGATCCGAAAGAACCATTGATACGTTGGAAACATGCTTCCGGAAGCCGGAATGGACGATACAAGCGGATTGCGTTGCCGCCCGGAAAAGGGGAGGCCGGGCAAGTGATGAGGTCAGGCCGCCCCCTGGTCATCACCTCTTTTTCTCCGCGAAGCGTCGACGATCCGTGGCAGTATCCGATTTTGCTGGCGGAAAATCTGAAAGCGATCGTCTGCGTTCCGGTCATCGCCAAGGAGCACATCCGGGGCGTGTTGCTCGTCGGCTGCAGGCATCCCCGCGACTTTCCGCCGGAGGTGGTCGAATTGGTCGGCCATATGGCGGAACAACTCGGCACCTTGCTGCGATGGAGGGGGGACGGAGATGCGGCCATTCGATGAATCGCCGTTTCTTGTGATTTGGGAAGTTACACGGGCATGTGAACTGGCCTGTATACACTGCCGGGCGGAAGCGCAACCGAAGCCGGATCCCCGGCAGTTGAGCACCGAGGAGGGATTCCGGCTGCTCGACCATATCCGGGAGTTCGGCCATCCCACTGTGGTTTTCACTGGCGGGGATCCGCTGTTGCGGCCGGATGTATTTGACCTGATCGCGTACGGCGTCAAACAGGGCCTGAAGATCTCGATGACACCTAGTGCCACCCGAAACGTGACGCGGGAAGCGATTCGAAAAGCGAAGGAAGCGGGCCTGTCCCGCTGGGCGTTTTCCCTCGACGGGTCGAACGCTGCGATTCACGACGCTTTCCGCGGTGTGGAGGGATCGTTTGACTCGACCCTTGCGGCGATCAACTGGTTGCATGAACTGGGACTGCCTCTACAAATCAACACCACCGTCAGCCGCTACAACCTGCATGATTTGGGGCGCCTGGCGCTGCTTGTCACTCGTTTGAACGCCGTGTTGTGGAGCGTTTTTTTCCTCGTTCCGACCGGCCGGGGGAAACCGGAGGACATGATTACGCCCGAACAGCATGAAAAGGTGTTTGATTGGCTGTATGACCTGTCAAAAACCGCTCCGTATGACATCAAGACAACGGCCGCCCCGCATTACCGCCGCGTCGTCTTGCAGCGGCGAACGGCGGAAGGGGAACCGGTGCCCGATCAAAAATGGCTCGGGATTTCACACGGGAAAGAAGGGGCTGACGGAATCGGGCGTCCGCGATACGGAGTGAACGACGGCAACGGACTGGTCTTCATCTCCCATCTGGGCGACGTGTATCCGAGCGGCTTCCTGCCCGTGAAGGCCGGTAATGTACGTTCGCAGTCACTACCGAAGATCTATCGGGAGTCGCCCATTTTTCAACAGTTGCGGAATCCCGACCTCTACCGGGGGAAATGCGGTGTGTGTCCGTTCCGATATGTGTGCGGCGGATCCAGGGCGCGCGCTTTTGCGGTGACGGGGGACTATCTCGCCAGCGAACCTTGCTGCACATATCGTCCGCCAAATTTTTACAAAAAGTTCAATCATTTGGTGAGGCAACCTCCGGTATAATGAAGAAAACGAGCAGAGGGGAAGTTGCCGATGGCTTGGGGTACCGAGGGGAAAACAGCCGATGCCACAACTTCATTCTTGCAGTCGATTTTTGAAAACGTGACGGACGCGATTTTCATCATCGACCACAAGGGCTATGTGAGTGGGGCGAATCCGGCCGCGTCCAAAATGACCGGCTGGAGTCTGGAGGAACTCACGGGCAAGGTTCATTTTTGCGAGATTTGCAGGGGTATGGCGACTTGCACGGCAGAGGCTACCTGCGTCGATTGTTTCGGGAAGCAATTGAACTTGCCGGCGTTCGAGATGAAAATCCGCACGAAAGACGGTCGGGAGTATCCGGTCGTCGCCAGTTCGACCCGGCTGGGCGACCGGGAGGGGAATGCGCTGATCGTGATTTTGCGTGACATGTCGGAACAGCAACGGATGGAACGGGAACGGTTTCAGCGAATGATGACCAATTATGTGATTCAGGCGCAGGAGGAGGAGCGCAAACGGGTGTCGCGCGATCTGCATGACGGAGTAGGGCAGGCGCTGTACAGCATTCTGGTGGGGCTGAAAGTGGTCAACCAGTTGGATCTGGCGGAACCGGTGAAAGAGCATCTGCTGGAAGTGCAGCTAGCCACCGCACGGGCGTTGGAAGAAGTCAGGAATATGGCGGTGGAGTTGCGGCCGGCGGCGTTGGACGACCTTGGGCTGGTGCCCGCCATCCGATCGTACGTGAAGCGGTATGAACAGACGTTTGGGATCAACACCCGCCTGTCGGTAGTTGGCCCCAGACGGCGCTACGCTTCTTCCGTGGAGACAGCGCTGTACCGAATCTGCCAGGAGGCAATGACCAATGCGGCCAAATACGCCGACGCCGACCGGATCGACATTCGGCTCGAGGACACCGGCGACCGGATTGAACTGGAGGTGGCGGATGACGGGTGCGGATTTGATCCAAATGAAATCCGCGTGCAGGGAACCGGTCTCGGTCTGTACGGAATGCGCGAACGGGCCCATCTGCTTGGCGGCTCGTTGCAGATCCGATCCGCCCCCGGTGAGGGAACCGCGATCCATGTGGTTATACCATTGACGGAAGAGGGGGAACCGTTGCATGTCGATCCAGGTTCTTATCGCGGATGATCACGCGATTGTGAGATCCGGCCTGTCGATGCTGATCAATGCCCAGAGTGACATGGAAGTTGTCGGTACGGCGGCGGACGGCAAAGAAGCGGTGGACAAGGCGTTGCAGTTGCAACCGCACGTGGTATTGATGGATTTGAGCATGCCACCGGGAGAGAACGGGCTGATCGCCACGGAGCGGCTGAAACAGGCGGCGCCGGGGATCGAGATCCTCGTCCTGACCATGCATGATGATGAGGAATATCTGTTCCGCGTGCTGCAGGCCGGCGCCTCCGGGTACATTTTAAAAAGTGCTCCTGATGTCGATCTGATCAACGCGATCCGGACCGTCCACCGGGGAGAGGCCTATCTGTACCCGTCGGCCGCCAAGGCGCTGATCCAGGAATTTTTGCAGCGGGTGCAAAAAGGGGACGATGTGGACGGCTTTCACGTGCTGACCGACCGGGAGCGGGAGATTCTGGCGCTGATCGCCAAGGGATACTCGAACAAGGAGATTGCGGAACAGTTGGTGGTGTCCGTCAAGACGGTGGAAACCCACAAAATGAAGATCATGGAAAAGCTGCATCTGAAAACCCGCCCGGAACTGGTGCGGTATGCGGTGAAAAAAGGTCTGCTGGATTTTGAATAGTCTCTTGGGTGACGCTGTCACACAACGTTTGCAAATTGTGTGAGATTTGTCACGGTTCAACCGTTGAAAAGGGTCTACCATGATTCCTGTAGGGATCAGTGTGAAGAACAGAGCAAGGAGGAAGCATCATGAAAAAAATGGTAAAGATCATAGGCATAGCAGCTGTCTCGTTTGGGTTGGTGGCCGGTTGCGGGAGCGGCAACACTTCCGGTCCGTCGTCCGATTCGTCAGTTCCCAAGAATTCCCAACCCTCATCCAACAGTTCGACTGCCGGTAACGCGAAAGAGGTCAAACTGCAGGCTTCCAATTGGAAGATCGACGTCAGCCAGCCGGAGATCAAAGCGGGGGACAAGGTAAAACTCAGCTTCTCAGTGAAAGAGGGAGCCCACGCATTCGCGATTCAGAATACCAACGTAAAGGTCGACACGATGACGGCCGGAGAAAAAGTGGTGGAATGGACGCCCGACAAGCCGGGTGAATATCAAGTCTATTGCACCCAGATTTGCGGGCCGACCGATAAGCACGAATCGATGAAAGCCACAATCGTGGTGAAATAGCAGGAGGAGGGGTGAGCACCGGAATCGTGCACACCCTTTCGATTTTTGATCAGGACGACGCAGGCTTGGGCCCCAGCAAATTACTCGGAGTAAGCTGTGAAGTGCAGCGTTACTTTGCACCCAGGGGGCACAAGTCTCGCCGAGGCGATAAAGCGCCGGGTCTCGCTTTGCTGGGTGAAGTCCGGGATTGCACACGGAGCAATCAGGGAATTCCCTGATCCCATTTTTGCATCCCGCACGATATACTGACGGCGTATACGAACGACCGGGAGGAGGAGCGTGTTGGAGAAACAGCAATCCGTCTACAGATTCAGCCTCACCAAAAAAATCGTCTTCGGCATTGTCGTGCTGGCGCTGGTGACCTATCTGACATCCGGATTTTTTATCTTTGTGCTGAAGGATTGGATCGCTCCCGATATGCCCGAGGAACTGTTCGTTGCAGGCACCCTGCTGTTGGGGATTGTCTGGTCGGGCATCCTGGGGTATTGGGCCGCCAAGGTGATCACCAAGCCGCTGGTTTCATTGGAAACGGTGGCCCGACAGGCAGCGACGGGCGATTTGCGATGGCAGGTCGAGGTGTCCAGATCGGATGACGAACTGCGGGCGTTGGGCGTCGCTTTTAACCAGATGCTGCAAAACCTGCGGGCGATGGTTCACAACATCGACGGCAATTTCCAAAAAACGCAGGAAAGCGTAAAAGAAATAACCGCCGCATCGGAAACGGCCGCCCACAATGTCGAGAGGATCGCCATCACCATGCAGAAAATCGCCAGCGGCGCCGAGCGACAATCGGAACTGGCGGTGGAAACCACCGCTGCCATTTCGCAGGCACGGGAGGTGACGGAACAGGTTGACGAACATGTGGTGCAATCCAACCGATTATGCGGCCAACTGGTAGAAACATTGCAGTCCGGATCCGCCGTGGTTCGCGCACAGGTGGAAGGGCTGCGCAACATCGCCCAGACAAACCGGGAGACGATGGAGGTGGCGGACAGTCTCGCCCAAAACGCGGGCGAAATCGGGAATATTATCGAAGTGGTTGGCAAAATTGCCGAACAGACCAATCTGCTGGCTCTCAACGCTTCGATTGAGGCGGCAAGGGCCGGCGAGCATGGCCGAGGATTCGCCGTGGTGGCCGACGAAGTGCGCAAGCTGGCGGAACAAAGCCGGGCCTCCGTAGAGGAGATCTCCCGGTTGATTCAGAGCATGCAAGCCCA
Source organism: Effusibacillus pohliae DSM 22757 (assembly GCF_000376225.1). Taxonomy (NCBI): domain Bacteria; kingdom Bacillati; phylum Bacillota; class Bacilli; order Caryophanales; family Alicyclobacillaceae; genus Effusibacillus; species Effusibacillus pohliae. Next base: position 35,388 of record NZ_AQXL01000117.1, on the reverse strand, counting down.
GGTGGGGCACGTCGTCGAACGAATGTCTCGACAGACTCGGATGGTGGTGGAAGAATCGGAGAAAAGCGAGGAGACGCTGCAGGCGATTGAACAAATGCGGCTGTCGGTGCAACGGGTGGTGGATTCGGTTGCGTCGATTGGCGAATTGACGAAAGTTCAGATGGACGCGGTCGAAAAGACACTTGCCATCGCCGAGCATGTTGCGGACATTTCCGGAGACACCTGCAGCGGCGCACAGGATGTGTTTGCATCCGTACAGGAACAGACCGCGTTCCTGCAGCAAACGGCGGCCACGGCGAATATGCTGCGGGAATCAGCCGGGCAGTTGGAGAGATTGATCGCGTCGTTTCGCATCTGATCGAGGGCCGCTGTGACACCGGGTTGGCGAAGATCAGGGAGTTTGCCAATTCGGATCAGGGAACTCCCCGATGGTTCGCAGCCGCTTGTGAAACTATACTCAAACCTAGAAGAGGCAGCCCTTGCACCCAAAGGGCACAAGTCGCGTCACGGCAGTCAAGCTGCCGGATCGCGCTATGCACCCAAAGGGCACAAGTCGCGTCACGGCAGTCAAGCTGCCGGATCGCGCTATGGAAAGGAGGAGCCTGTATGTCGTATCCATCGCCAGAATTCAATGAGCAGTCTGTCCACGCGACAAGCCGGAAGCAACCGGAGGAAACCGCCTTGAACGGCACGTTGGTAGCGGTGCTGGTGCTGGGTGGGCTGATTGTGCTCAGCTGGCTGGGGGTATTTTCCCTGTATCTCAGCCGCAACTGACCGATCTGGAGAGGCAGAAAGGGTGAAAACCGATGCACATCCATCGTTATGAAAAAATTTGGCTGCTGGTCGGCGGCGTAATTGTGGTTTCGTTTATTGTGGCCCTGTTTGTCAATGCGTTTGCGATGGGCATGCACCCGCCCAGCCACATGCAAACCATCGATCCAAAACAGGTGGACGCGACACCGCCGTTTGACAAACCGGGGGTGCACAAGGTGGGGGACAACGAGTATGAGGCTGTGATGACCGCTTTCGTGTTCGGATTTAACCCGCCGCAAATCGAAGTGCCTGCCGGTTCCAAGGTAACTTTTATCAGCACGAGCAAGGATGTGGTGCACGGTTTTGAAATTCCGGGCACCAACGTGAACATGATGGTGGAACCGGGCCATGTGAATAAAGTGACGCAGACGTTCAACAAGCCGGGCGAGTATCTGATTTTGTGCAACGAGTATTGCGGAGCCGGCCACCATATGATGATGGGCAAAGTGATTGTCAAATAGAGGAAAGGAGTGTGCAGCCGTGACACCGATGACTAGAGTGGACGAGCGATCGTCGAGACTGAGCCTCGCCTACGTTTTGGTCGCCTTTGCCGCGTTTGGGCTGGCTGCCATTTTTGGAGCGCTGCAGGGAATGGACCGCGGCGGTGTGATCACGATGCCTTCGTGGCTCACCTATTACCAGATTTTGACCGCCCACGGCGTGCTGATGGCACTTGTCTTTACCACATTTTTCATTGTCGGTTTTCTGTTTTCGGGGATTGCCAGGACGAATGGCGGATCGCTGACCCCCGCCGCCCGCCGGCTGGGATGGACCGGGTTTTGGATGATGCTGGCCGGGACGTTGATGGGGGTTGTCACCATCCTGACCAACCAGGCCAGCGTGCTGTACACGTTTTATGCGCCGATGAAAGCCTCTCCCTGGTTCTATGTAGGCGCCGCTCTGCTGGTGGTTGGCAGTTGGGTGGCAGGTTGGGGGATGTTCGCTTGCTACCGGGCTTGGCGCCGGGCTCATCCGGGCCAACATTCTCCGCTGTTTATGTTCGCGGCAGTGGCGACGATGATCCTCTGGCAGATCTGTTCGGTCGGCGTTGCGGCCGAGGTCGTGCTGCAACTGATCCCTTGGGCGTTCGGATGGGTCGATACGGTGAATGTGGTGCTCAGCCGCACGCTGTTCTGGCTGTTTGGGCATCCACTGGTCTATTTTTGGCTGCTGCCCGCCTACATCACCTGGTATGTGGTGATGCCGAAGATCATCGGCGGCAAGGTGTTCAGTGACGCGATCACGCGCATGGTGTTTGTGATTTTTGTGGTGCTGTCGTCGCCGATCGGGTTTCACCATCAGCTGATGGAACCGGGAATCGATGAAAAATGGAAATTTCTGCATGTGGCGTTGACCCTGTCGATCGCGATTCCTTCCATGATCACGGCGTTCACGATGTTTGCCACATTTGAGACGGCCGGACGGGCCAAAGGGGCGAAGGGGCTGTTCGGCTGGTTCCGCCATCTGCCGTTTCGCGACGCCCGCTTCTTTTCGATGTTTCTGGCGATGGTCTGGTTCGTTCCAGCGGGGATCGGAGGCATCATCAACGCCAGCAACCAGCTGAATGCGGTGGTGCATAACACCATTTGGGTGACCGGCCATTTTCATTTGACGGTCGGCACGACGGTGGCGCTCACGTTTTTTTCCGTCAGTTACTGGCTGATTCCGCATCTGACCGGCCGCAAATTGACGCCGGTGCTGAACGATCTGGGGAAATTGCAGGGCTTTTTGTGGTCGATCGGCATGCTGTTTATGTCGGGCTCGATGCACACGCTCGGGTTGTTGGGAGGACCGCGGCGGACGGCGGGAACGACCTACATGAACGATCCGACCGCTCTCAGTTGGCTGCCGTGGCACAAATTGACCGCGATCGGGGGCGGTATCCTGCTGGTGGCCGCCATGCTGCAAATTGCCATCGTCTTCTATCTGACCTTCAAGGCGCCGAAGGGGGAGGAGGAATACCCGATCGGCGAAGTGGCGGAGGAAGCGGAGGCGACGCCGGCGATTCTCGAACGCTGGCGGGTTTGGGTGCCGGTGGCGGTGGTCCTGATTCTCGTCGCCTATGGTTACCCGATTTTCGAGATGATCCAAAATCCGCCGCCGGGAGCACCCGGTATCAAAACCTGGTAAACGGCCGAAATGTGAGCGGCATGCTTCTTCGCATGCCGCTTTTGTGACATTGGTCCGCCCCGCTAGTTCATCAGCGATTGGATGGGGGCCGGAATGCGGCCGCCGCGCCGGGCAAATTCCGCCGATGAGAACCGATTGATCTCCATTACCGGCGCGCGGCCCAGCAATCCGCCGAATTCCGCCATTTGCCCTGCCACGGCCCCCGGAACGGGGATGACACGGACGGCCGTCGTTTTTTTGTTCATCATGCCAATCGCCATCTCATCGGCGATCAGCCCGGCCAGCGTTTCGGCGGTTGTCTCGCCGGGCACCGCGATCATATCGAGCCCGACCGAGCAGACGCAGGTCATCGCTTCCAATTTGGCCAGGCTGAGTGCGCCCGCTTCGACGGCAGCGATCATCCCGTTGTCCTCCGAGACCGGGATAAAAGCGCCCGACAGCCCGCCGGGATACGAAGTGGCCATCGCGCCGCCTTTTTTTACCGCATCGTTGAGCAGAGCCAAGGCGGCGGTGGTGCCGTGCGCACCGCACCGTTCCAGGCCCATCGCCTCCAGAATCTGCGCTACGCTGTCCCCCATCGCGTTGGTCGGCGCGAGCGACAGATCGACGATGCCAAACGGCACGCCAAGCGCCGCGGCCGTTTTGCGCCCCACCAGTTCGCCGACCCGCGTGATCTTGAATGCCGTCCGTTTGATCGTCTCTGCGATCATACCAAAATCGGCTCTTTTTTCCAGCCGCTCTAACGCCGACAGCACGACCCCCGGCCCGCTCACGCCGACGTTGATCACCGCATCCGGTTCGCCAAAGCCGTGGAAGGCCCCGGCCATGAACGGATTGTCGTCCACCGGGTTGCAGAACACGACCAGTTTGGCCGCTCCGATCCCGCTCCGGTCTGCCGTCCGTTCGGCGACATGCTTGATCGTGCACCCCATCCGGTACACTGCGTCCATGTTAATGCCGGCTTTGGTCGATGCCACCGCCACCGAGGCGCACACCCGGTTTGTCTGCGATAAAGCATCCGGCAGGGAATCGATCAACGCCTGCGCCGAGGGTGTCATGCCCTTGTGGACCAGAGCCGAATAGCCCCCGAGAAAATCGATTCCCAGTTCTTCCGCCACCTCGTCCAACTCGACGGCAATTTCCACATACCCGTCCTTGTCAAAACCGGGCAGCGCATGAGCAATCGGTGTGACCGCAATCCGTTTGTTGACGATCGGGATGCCGATCTCCCGTTCAATCCCGTGTACCACCGGGACAAGCCGCGATGCGTGGCGCAGCAGTTTGTCCCGCACACGGGTTTTGGTGGCGGACAGGGTGTCCGCCCGGCAGTCGTCGAGATGGACTCCCAGAGTCACGGTCCGGATGTCGAGGTGTTCCGTTTCCACCATGCGGATCGTTTCCAACACTTCGCTTTCCGTATAGCTCATGCCGCCACCTCCTCAGATCCGGTGCATCGAGCGAAAGAGTTCTTCGCTCTGCACCGTGATTTTCACGCCAAGCCGCAGCCCCACCTCATCGAGGCAGCTTTGCAATTCCTGCAGCGAGCGGACGGCTTGCTGCAAATCGACCACCATGATCATCGTAAAAAATTCACCGACGATCGTCTGCCTGATATCCACAATGTTCACCCGGTTGTCCGCCAAGGCGGTGGTGACGGCCGCAATGATGCCGATCCGGTCGATCCCCACCACCGTGATCAATGCCCGTTGTTCCATCGGTTTCTCTCCTTTTTTCTCGATCAAAAAAAAGACCATTCGGGAGAATGGTCAGGGAAGCCGCACTGCAATCACAACCGCCCAAAAGCGGTTGGCGTCCCGCGCTTCCTCTGTCCTTTTGCCTGAGAGTTTCGCGATGATCGCTTGCCCCTTCGGCGCCCTGGCAGGGTCTCTCCAGAGGTTCGTCCGGTTGCGGTGTCACCCGCAACTTTCATCCGGCTGGATCGATTTTTTCCTATAGTAGCAGGACGGCGCGGTGCGCGTCAATCGCGGAGTGCCGTTTTCAGAAACGGGCAGCCACAGGAGGGAACCGTTTTTCATCCCAAACGGCTAGGTGGGAAATGTTCTGACACCAGAATCCTGTCCTTCTCTTTATTGCCTGTGTAAGTGAGTGAAAGAATCCTTTTGACCGCATTCTCCACCTGCTCTTCTTCCACAATGAGTTGCAGTTTTGCTTTGATGTGGGTTTGAAACGGCATTCGAATCTGTTTGGGGAAGGGGGAAACACCAAACAAACTGAATTCTTTCACATTTGTAATGTTGTAGTTTTCGATTTGCATGCGCGTGAGCGAGCGGACGACAGACTCCACCAGAGCAGGATCGAGAATCGTTTCAATCACTTTTTTCCCCATAGCCGGTCTTCCCCTCTCCGATATGTTCTTGTACCCGATTGTAGAACGGAGAAGGGACCGCCACAACAGTCAATGTAACCAAGTCTTACAAGAGGCCCGCATGCAGGAAAAATTCCTGCTAAGCTACGGTTGAGACCCCAACATGAGGGGATGAATCTGCATCCGGAGCATTTTGCGGCGGTCGCCAAACATTTGCAGGACGCGCTGGCGCATTTTGGCGTCGATCAGCGCGACATTGACCAGGTGTTGAGCCATATTGAATCGCTCAAGGACGATGTGTTGTACAAGTGACTCTGCAACCCCCTCTTTCTTTTTCAGGCGAAGAGGGGGTTACTTGTGCCCTTCCGCAGTCCCGAGCGCGGGCGGCTGAGGCGTCGGTTGATGGTGCGTAGTGCAGAGCACGATCCCGGCCAGCAGCAGGATGCCGCCTGCCACCTGCTGCAGCGACACCGTCTCGCCAAACACGAAATAGGCGAGGATAGAGGAACCGACCGCTTCCCCCAGAATCCCGACGGACAAAATCGAGGCGGGGATCCAGCGGATCACCCAGTTGAAGATCGAATGGCCCAGAAGCGTCGGAAACACGGCCAGGCACAAAAACCACAGCCAGTCGAGCGGCGGCGGCGAGAGCAGCTGTTCATCGTGAATCAGCACATAAGCGAATAATGTGACTGTGCTGATCCCGTACACCAGAAACGTGTAGGCGGCGGAATCGGCCCGGGCCCGGACATGTTGTCCGATCAGCCAGTACACCGATACCAGAAACGCCGAAAGAAGCGCCAAGAAATCGCCGAACAGGACGTTCGGCCCGGACGTGAAATCCCCCCAGCCGATAATGACCGAGCCGATGATCGCCAACAGCCCGCCCAGCCAGGCATTCCTCGAAAGCTGTTCTTTAAAAACCCAGATCGATCCGGCGAACGTAAACAGCGGCTGCAGCGACACCAGCACCACCGAACTGGCGACAGACGTGTACTGGAACGACATGAACCAGTAGATGAAGTGAAACGAGAGCATCACGCCGGACACCGCACAAAGCAGGTAGTCTCGCCCCGTCAGGCCGGTGAGCGATTGCCGGAACGCATTCCGCCTGGCCACCATGAACGGGATCATCAGCATCACCGTAAAAAACAGCCGGTACGCGGCCGTCAGTCCGGGCGACGAAGCGGACAATTTAACGAAGATGGCCGACGAGGAAATCGATAAAATGCCGATGACAAGCGCCAGATAAGGCGGAAAAAAAGGCCGGTTTGGCATGCGCAACCCCCGTTTCTATAATCCGTATTGTTTGATCTTGTAGTACAAAGCGCCGCGCGAGATGCCCAACAGCCGGGCCGCTCCCGCTTTGTTGCCGCCCGTTTTCCTGAGTGCGTCCTCGATTTTGGCCCGTTCCATCTCCTCCGAGAGAGCGGACAGCGGCAACGCGTCTTCCGCCAACTGGGACAAAGTGGTCAGCCGGATCGCCGGCGGCAGGTGCTCCAGCGTCACTTCCCTACCGTCCGCCACGATTGCCAGATACTCCATCACATTCCGGAGCTGCGGCAGATTTCCCGGCCAATCGTAAGTGGTCAATGCCGCCATCACTTCCGAACTCAGGCGGGGGACCGGTTTTCCGACGGTTTGTGCCGATTTGCTGAGAAACAGATGGCAAAGCTCCGGCAAATCCTCTTTTCGCTCCGCCAGCGCGGGAACCGCAAACGTATGAAACCGGTAAAACAGTTCTTGCAAAAAAACGCCCTTCGCCACCAGTTCTTCAACTTCCGGCACGGAAGAGGCGACGATTTGGCAGCGCAAAGGAATCGGATTCATCCCGCCGGTCCGGAAAAAGTGGCCTTCGCCAAGCGCTTGCGACAGCTTGGATTGGGTCGGCAGCGGCAGGGCATGCACATTTTTCAGATACACGGTTCCGCCGGCCGCCAGTTCCAATTTTCCCGGCCGTTCGTCTTCGCCGCCAAACGTTCCCCCTTGGTAGCCAAACAGTTCGGCGTCCAGCAGGCCGCTCGGAATGGAATCGCAGTTGATGGCGATAAACGGGCCGGACTTGTTGCCGGTCCGGTGAGCGAGAGCCGCCAGCGTTTGCTTGCCGACACCCGCTTCGCCGGTCAGCAGAATCGAGAACGACTGTTTGGAAGTGTGTGTTAAAAACTGTAAAATTTGCTGCATCGACCGGCTGCGATGCACCAACTGCCGGCCGGGGGGTGCGTCAATCGGGCTGTCCGGCCGATTGTACAGTTCCTCGCTTAATTTTACCGTGTGCGTGATGTCCTGCTCGATCGCGACCGCTCCCAACAGTTCCCCATTTTCATCGTAGATCGGGACGGCATTGATAAACACATGCTTGTCGGGCCGCGGACGATGGTACACCTGGTAGACCGGACAGCCGGTCTCCATCACCTGAAACAGCATCAGCGAACCTTTCTGAAAAAAGTTCCCGATCGGCTTCCCGATAATCTGCTCTTTCGGGATGCCGTAGAGCCGTTCCGCCACATTGTTCCAGTAGAGCACCGTTCCGTCCCGGTCCACGCCGGTCACCGCATCGTTGACCGAATCGAGCAAAACGTCGAAGAATGCTTTGATCTTTCGAGATTGGCTATCCATCATACACTCCCACCCCAAAGGCTATCTCTATTATTCAAGTTTTTGTATAAATACGCAAATTGGGTGTTGTCGAAACTGAGTCAGGTAGTGTAGAATTATGGCGTGGGTGTTCAAGATTTGGACACATTATCGCTGATATGTCTAATTTTAAACACCTATTCACCGTTTCGTCTACTACCAAACAATCGGTAGTTAGATGTGCCTGCGTCTAAGCGGCTAACGCGGAGTAAATCATCCATGATCAAAGGGGGTCTTACAGAAATGAAGGTGTGGAGGAAAATTGGGATTGGACTGTCCGCCGCATCGCTTTTTGCATTGACGGCGTGCGGAGCGGGCGGTTCTTCCGGATCGTCCGGGCAGGGAGGCGCTTCCGGCAGCGAGATTTTGATCGGCGTGCAATCGCCGACTACCGGTTCGGAAGCGAAAATGGGCAAGGACATCAACCAGGCGATCCAACTGGCAGCCGATGAAATCAACGCGAAAGGCGGCATCAACGGCAAACAGATCAAATTGGTGTTTGCAGACGATGCATGCGACCCGCAAACGGCGACTGCAGCTGCCAACAAGCTCGTGTCGCAAGGCGTGGTGGCGGTTGTTGGCGGCTATTGTTCCGGGGCTACGCTGCCGGCGTCCGGCGTCTATCACAACGCGGGCATCCCGATGGTTGTAACCGCTGCCAACTCGGCAAAAATCCCGGCGCAAGGCTATAAGGAAATCTTTTTGATCAACGGAACGACGCTCCATCAGGCGGACAAAGCGGCCGACTACATGGTCAACCAGCTGAAGGCAAAACGGATCGCGATCGTCCATGACAACTCCGCTTTCGCCAAGGATCTGGCGGAAAGCACCAAGCAGGCCGTGCAGCAAAAAGGCGGGGAAGTGGTCGCGTTTGAAGCGGTCAATCCTGACGAGAAAGATTTCACCTCGCTGCTGACCAAACTCAAAGCGGCCAAACCGGACGCCACCTATTGGACCGCGTACTATGCGGCCGGCGGACTGTTGATCAAACAGTTCAAGCAGTTGGGCGTTCCGGGTGCGATCGGCGTGGGTGACGGAGCAAACGACAAGACGCTGATTGACATTGCCGGCAAACAGGCGGCGGAAGGAACGTTTGTCACGACCAGCCCGACGCCGGAATTCATCCCCGGTGCGAAATCGTTCATTGACTCGTACAAGGCGAAATTCAAGGAAGAACCGGGCCCTTACTCGGCTCTCTCCTATGACGGTATGCGCCTGCTGGCCGACGCGATTACCCGCGCCAACTCGACCGACAAAGCGGCGATCGTGAAAGCTCTGCAAGAGACGAAAGGCTTCAAAACGTTCGGCGGCGACCTGTCGTTCAAGCCGGATGGCACGTTGGAAAAATCGAACTTCATCGTGATTCAAGTGAAAGACGGTAAGTTTGCACTTCCGCAATAACGGTTTCAGACAGCGAGAATCCCGGGGATTAGCCCGGGATTCTTACTGAAGGGACGGGCATGGAAAGGAGTGGAATGATGGATATTTTCATCCAGCAGTTGGCGAACGCCATTGTGGTCGGCTCGTTTTACAGTTTGATCGCCCTCGGGTATTCGATGGTGTATGGAATCATTAAACTTTTGAATTTTGCACACGGTGATCTGTACATGGTGGGTGCGTTCGCCGGCTTTACCGTGTTGTCGCTTTTTACGGGCGAAACGGGAGTGCTCGGCATCGCGGCGGCGTTTCTGGCGGCGATGCTGGTGACCGGGTTGCTCGGGATCGGGATTGAGCGGGTCGCTTACCGGCCGCTGCTGTCCTCGTCCCGGCTGACCATTTTGATTACGGCGGTCGGTGTATCGCTGGTCCTGGAAAATGGGGTGATGCTGTCCTACGGTCCGAGTTTCAAGGTGTTCCCGGCACAGCTTCCGATCTCCGGGTTCCAGTTGGCCGGAGCCACCATCACGTATTCTCAGATCGGGCTGATCCTGATTTCGGTCCTGTTGATGGTCGGCTTGCAGTGGTTTGTGAACGGCACATTGTACGGCAAGGCGATGCGCGCCATTGCGATCGACCAGACAGCCACTTCGCTGATGGGGATTCCGGTGCACCGGATCATTAGCCTGACGTTTTTTATCGGTTCGGCGTTGGCGGCCGCGGCTGGCATGATGGCGGGGCTTTATTACGGTCAGATCAACTTTTTGATGGGATTTATCGTCGGTTTGAAAGCATTTACAGCAGCGGTGATCGGCGGCATCGGCAGCATCCCGGGAGCGATGCTCGGCGGGCTGGTGCTGGGGGTGCTGGAGACGTTCGGCACGGTTTACGCCGGTGGCGAATGGAAAGATGTGTTTGCGTTTGCGATTTTGATTCTCATTCTGACTTTGAAGCCGACCGGGTTGCTCGGCGAAAAAGTGACGGAGAGGATGTAGGATGCGAAACAACAAGCAACAGGCCAATCGCTTTGCGCTTGCCGGATTGGCCGCGATCGCGCTGCTGTTTCCGGTTTTTAGCAACAACTACTGGATGGACGTCGCCACGATGGCTCTGTTTTACATCGTGCTGGCGCTTGGTTTGAATGTGGTGGTCGGTTACGCCGGATTGCTGGATCTCGGGTATTCCGCCTTTTTTGCGGTGGGTGCCTATACCACTGGAATTCTGATGACGCAGTACAAGCTATCGTTTTGGGTGACATTTTTGCTGGCGGGCATTCTGGCCGGTTTGGCGGGCGTCATCATCGGCGCGCCGACACTCCGGCTGCGCAGCGACTACCTGGCGATCGTCACCCTCGGGTTTGGCGAGATCATCCGCATTTCCGCCAAAAATCTACAGATCACCGGCTCCGCGTCCGGCATTTTCGGCATTCCGCGGCCGCAAATCGGCGGCTATACGCTATCGACGATCACCGATTTTTACTATGCGATGCTGGTGCTTGCCATCGTTACGCTGTTTGCAGTCTACCGGCTGGGGCACTCGCGGATCGGCCGGGCGTGGCAGTACATCCGGGAAGATGAAGATGCGGCGGAAGCGATGGGCATCGACCGCGTGCGGCTGAAACTGCTGGCGTATGCGATCGGGGCGGTGTTCGGCGGGTTTGCCGGATCGCTGTTCGCCGTCAAAATGTCGGCGATCGCACCGGAAAGTTTCAACTTCATGCAGTCGGTGATGATCCTGCTGGCGATCGTCCTCGGCGGACTTGGCCGTTTGCCCGGCGTTGTGCTGGGGGCGGTGCTGGTCATCCTGCTGCCGGAAGCGATGCGCAATTTTTCCGACTGGCGGTTCTTGTTGTTCGGGGTGGCGCTGGTCTTGATGATGCTGTTCCGCCCGCAAGGCTTGTGGCCTGTCCGCAAGGATATCCTGATCGAGCAACCGGAAAGGGGAGGATCCAATGTCTCTGCTTAAAGTGGAGCATCTGACGTTACGGTTCGGCGGCCTGACGGCGGTCAACGACCTCAGCTTTGAAATTCCGGAGCGGACGATCATCAGCGTGATCGGACCAAACGGAGCCGGCAAAACCTCCCTGTTCAATATGATCACCGGTTTTTACAAGCCGACCAGCGGTGATATCCAATTCAACGGCGTCCGCATCGTCGGCAAAAAGCCGAGCCAGATCACCAAGCTGGGAATGGCCCGCACGTTTCAAAATTTGCGGCTGTTCCCCAACCTGTCGGTACTGGAAAACGTGATGAGCGGCATGCACAGCAAAACGTCGCAGGGAGTATTTGGCGCCCTGTTCCGGACACCGGCGCAAAAGCGGGAAGAAGAGCTGATCCGCTCGGTCGCCGAGTCCTGCATGGAGTTTGTCGGAATCAAGCAATATGCCGGGCGATTGGCAAAAAATCTGCCGTACGGCATCCAGCGGCATGTGGAAATCGCCAGGGCGCTGGCGACAAAACCGAAGCTTCTGTTGCTGGACGAGCCGGCTGCCGGATTGAACCACAGCGAGAAACTGGAGCTGGTCCGGCTGATTCAACGGATTCGGGAGGAGTTCGATCTGACAGTGGTGTTGATCGAACATGACATGGGACTGGTCAATCAGGTGTCGGAACGGATTCTGGTGTTGAATTACGGACAGAAGATTGCGGAAGGATCACCTGCCGATGTGTTGAACAATCCGCTGGTGATCGAAGCCTACCTCGGGAAGGAGGAGGATGCGGTGTGAGTGTATTGCTGGAACTCTCCCAGGTGGATGCCTATTACGGCAAGATCCAGGCACTCAAAGGCATCGACCTGACGGTGCGGCAGGGGGAGATCGTCGCGCTGCTCGGCAGCAACGGGGCGGGCAAAAGCACGACGCTGAAAACGATCTCCGGACTGGTTCGCGCCCGCAGTGGCAGCATCCGGTTTATGGGGCAAGATATCAGCAAGCTGTTGCCGCACCAGATTGTGGAGCTTGGGATCGTGCACGTGCCGGAGGGCCGCCGGATTTTTGGCGGGATGACCGTCACGGAAAATCTGGAGCTGGGCAGCTTTACAAAACGGAAAGACCCGAAGTTCATCAAACGGACGATGGAACAGGTGTTTGAGCTGTTTCCGCGGCTGAAAGAGCGGCACAAGCAGAAGGCGGGGACACTGTCCGGCGGCGAACAGCAGATGCTGGCGATCGGCCGGGCGCTGATGAGCGACCCGAAGCTGCTTATGCTGGATGAGCCGTCGATGGGACTGGCACCGATCGTCGTGCAGGGGATTATGAAAATTATTAAACAGATCAATGAACAGGGGACGACCGTTCTGCTGGTCGAGCAAAATGCGAAAGCGGCACTGAAACTGGCGCACACCGGCTATGTGATCGAAACCGGCCGCATCACGATGCAGGACCGCGCGGAAAAACTGCGGGAAGACGACCGGATCGTCAAAGCGTATCTGGCAAGTGTGTAACCGCTGCCCGAAGTTGGGCCGTGGGGCAGGGTGCTGCGGCCGCGGTCGGGTGACAGACGGGCCAATCATCGGACGGGGTCCGCAATCGTCGACTCCATCGGCGGCCGCAGGAGAGCGGCTCGCTCCCTTACCGCAGCCCGTACTTGCGCAGCTTGTTGTACAGAGTACCGCGCGAGATGCCGAGCAATTTTGCCGCCGCTGCCTTATTGCCGTAGGTGGTTCGCAACGCGCTCCGAATCTGTTGCAATTCCGACTCGGGTTCCGTTGTTTCCCCTTGGTCAAAATCGGGTGCGGCTGTAGGGGGAATATCGGCGTCGAGGCGCGGTGCCCGGATCGAGGACGGCAGATGCTCCCGCCGGATGCGGCTGCCTTCGGTGAGAATCACCAGCCGCTCGATCACGTTGCGAAGCTGCCGGATATTCCCCGGCCACGGATAGTGCATCAGGCTGACGACCACTTCCGGATCGTATTGTGGAACCGGTTTTCCGTATTGAAGGGCGATTTCCTTTGTAAACAACTGCACGAGTTCTGGGATGTCCTCGATGCGCTCCCGCAAGGGAGGGATCTCGAGTGCGACGACATTCAACCGGTAGTACAGATCTTCTCGGAAGGAACCTTGCGCGACTCGCTCTTCCAGATTACGGTTGGTGGCCGCAATGATGCGGACATCGACTTGCACCGGTTCGGTGCCGCCGACGCGGTAAAATTGCCGTTCCTGCAGTGCGCGCAGCAATTTGACCTGCATGTCGAGCGGCAGTTCGCCAATCTCGTCGAGAAACAGGGTGCCGCCGTCGGCGAGTTCCATTTTTCCCGGCTTGCCTTTACGGTCCGCTCCGGTGAACGCGCCGGACTGGTACCCGAACAGCTCGCTTTCAAACAGAGCAGCCGGAATGGCCCCGCAATTGATGGCGACAAACGGTTTGCCGGAACGGCGGCTGGCCCGGTGGATGGCGTGAGCGAACAGTTCCTTGCCGACACCCGATTCGCCGGAGATCAAGACGGTCGCATCGGTCGGAGCGACGCGGCGGGCGATCCGGATCGTGCGAGAAATGGTCGGACCGTTTCCTTTGATCGGATGAAACGGATCGTCGGTCGGTGCATACTGTGTCATTTTTTCCTCGAGCGTTCGCAATTGGGAAGTCGTCGCGAACAACTCGTTGCCGAGCCGGACGAGTTTGGTGACATCCTGCTCGGAGGAGATGGCGCCGATGATCCGGCCGTCTGCGACAACCGGCGAAGTGTTGACCAGGACGTGCGTCCCCGGGCGCGGTTCATGGTAGGCTTGCCGGATCGGCCGCCCTTCCTGCAGGATCTGGGCGATCATTAACGAGTTCCAGCGAAAATCGGCGATGTTCCTGCCGACGATGGCGGCTGCCGGGATGTTGTACAATTCTTCCGCCGCCCGGTTCCAATGGGTGACGGTGCCGTCCTCGTCGACGATGGTGATCGCTTCGTTGACTGTATCAAGCAAGGTTTGCAGGATACACTCGGTTCGGGAAAGTGGCATTGCGAGATCCCCCGTTTTCAGTCGTAGTGGATTTGAGCTGTGCCGCTTGTCAAGCGTATTGTACAAGATGAGACAAAAATGTTCAAATATGTTCAATGTTGAACAACTGTGTATCCGGATGTTAAACAAATGTGTTCAAGTTGATTTTGTCCAAGCCGCATTCCAAGCCGGATATTTGGTTGGCACGAATATTGCTTACACATAAGGGTGAGAAACATGGGCAAGAAAGGGGATTTTGGTTTGGAGCAACTGATGCGCAATACGTTGCTGTTTTTGTCGAAGAACCGGACGGCCAACCGGGCGGCGAAAAAATACGGACTCCGCTTCGGCGCCAGCCGGTTTGTGGCGGGCGAGACGATCGACTCGGCAATCGCCGTCGTACGCGAACTGAATGCGCAAGGGATTGTCGCAACGCTCGACCATCTGGGTGAGTTTGTGTTCAGCCGCGAGGAGGCGATTGAGTCGGCCGATTACTGCATCCGTACGCTCGATGCGATTCACAGAGCGGGGGTGCGGTCCAACCTGTCCCTCAAGCTGACGCAACTGGGACTCGATATTTCGAAAGAACTGTGCATGGACAACATGCGGCGTATTCTCGACCGCGCGAAACAATATGATAATTTTGTGCGGATCGATATGGAAGATTACGCACACAACGAGGTCACGATCGAGATTTTTAAGGAGTTGCGGCGGGAGTATGGCGCAACGGTCGGCCTTGTGATTCAGGCGTACCTCTACAAAAGCGAGGCGGATCTCGACGATTTGGACCAGTTCAAGCCGAATCTCCGTCTGGTCAAAGGGGCGTACAAGGAATCGCCGGAGGTTGCGTTTCCCAACAAAGAGGATGTCGACCGCAACTTCATTAAACTGATCGAAAAACACCTGCTGTACGGCAATTATGCGGCGATCGCGACCCATGACGAAAAAGTCATCGAGCACGTGAAACGGTTTGTGAAACAACACAACATCCCGAACTCTCAGTTTGAATTCCAGATGCTATACGGGATTCGCGTGCAACTGCAGCAGCAGCTGGCGAACGAAGGCTACACGATGCGCGTGTATGTGCCTTACGGCAACGACTGGTACGGCTACTTCATGCGCCGTCTGGCGGAACGTCCCGCCAACGTGGCGTTTGTTTTGAAGTCGATGTTGAAAAAATAACGTTGGGAGGATGCAGGAACATGATCGAATTCCGCAACGAACCGTTCACCAATTTTGCCGATCCGGCAAACAAGCAGGCGATGCAGGCCGCACTGGCCAAGGTGAAGTCGGAGCTTGGCAAGGAGTATCCGCTGGTCATCGGCGGCGAGAAGATTTTTACGGAGAAAAAAGTGAAGTCGATCAACCCGGGCAATCTGGACGAAGTGGTCGGCATCCAGTCGCAAGCGGACAGGAATCTGGCGGAAAAGGCGATCCAGGTGGCGCTGGAAACGTTCAAGACCTGGCAATACGTCGATCCCGAGACGCGCGCCGGCTATCTGTTCAAGGCAGCGGCTGTGATGCGCCGCCGCAAGTTTGAGTTTGCCGCCTGGATGGTCTATGAAGTGGGCAAAAACTGGGCGGAAGCGGATGCCGACGTGGCCGAAGCGATCGACTTTATGGAGTTCTACGGGCGCGAGATGATCCGCTTGGGCGGTCCGCAACCGTTGGTGCCACTGCCGGGCGAAGACAATCGCTTGTACTACATCCCGCTTGGGGTCGGCATCATTATCCCGCCGTGGAACTTCCCGCTGGCGATCATGGTGGGGATGACCACCGCCGCGATCGTTGCCGGGAACACCGTGCTGCTGAAGCCGGCTTCCACGTCGCCGATCATCGCGGCCAAGTTTGTGGAACTGATGGAAGAGATCGGTCTGCCGCCGGGTGTCATCAATTTTGTTCCGGGTTCCGGATCGGAAATCGGCGATTTTCTCGTGGAGCATCCGAAAACCCGCTTCGTTTCGTTCACGGGATCGCGTGACGTGGGCTTGCGGATCAATGAACGGATCGCGAAAACGGCGGAAGGTCAAATCTGGATCAAGCGGCTGGTGGCGGAAATGGGCGGCAAGGATGCGGTCGTCGTCGACGCGTCGGCCGATATCGAAGAAGCGGCTGTCGGCATTGTGCAATCGGCGTTCGGTTTCCAAGGACAAAAATGTTCGGCCGGCTCCCGCGCGATCGTACATAAGGACGTGTACGACGCGGTGCTCGAGAAAGTAGTGGAAAAAACGAAAGCGCTGCAGATCGGTCTGCCGGAAGAAAACTATCCGATCGGTCCGGTGATCGACGAGAACGCCTACAACAAGATTCTCGAATACATCGAGATCGGCAAGGGCGAAGGTCGCCTGGTGCTCGGCGGCGGCAAGGCGGAAGGGAACGGCTATTACATCCAGCCGACGATCATTGCCGATGTGAAGGAAGACGCCCGCATCATGCTGGAAGAGATCTTCGGACCGGTGCTCGCGTTCTATAAAGCGGACAGCTTTGAAAAAGCGATCGAAGTGTTCAACAACACCGAGTACGGCTTGACCGGGTCGCTGTACAGCAATGACCGGGAGCATCTGGAATACGCGCGCAAACATATGCACTGCGGCAATCTCTACTTCAACCGCAAGTGCACCGGCGCGCTGGTCGGTGTGCACCCGTTCGGCGGATTCAACATGTCGGGCACCGACTCGAAAGCGGGCGGCCGCGACTACCTGCTGCTGTTCACGCAGGCGAAAGTCGTGTCCGAGCGGTTCTAAGCAGTCAACGTATCCCATACCAAACCAAACGATCCCGTACCCCCTTTCACAGGGTACGGGATTCTTGTATCCTGGTCCATGTTAGGGATGGCGGACATCCTGCGGGGCTTGCTCCGTCAGCCTGCCGTCGGCGGGGGGAGGGGGATTCCAATCTGTTTGTTTGGAAAATAGGAGATTGGAAAAGGCTGCCTTGTGGTAGCGAGGCAGCCTTTGTGCCGGCAAGGGGTTGGTGCCCGCGGAAACGGCTGATCAACCGGCGGTTTCCGGGCGTACAACAGTTTTTTGGTTTTCCCGCTTTTTCACGATCAGATGATAGTACAAGTAACAGGCGGCGGCAAACGGAATGCCGCAGTTCAAGCCCATTCGCTGGTCCGGCACGAAGGCGAGACTACTCACAGTGATCAGGTTGAGCGCCAACCCCAGCAGCGGGACAAGCGGATAAAGCGGAGTCCGGAACTTCAAATCTTCCAGCTTGCCGCCTTTCGCCAGAAAGCGCTTTCGCAACAGGTACTGGCTGAGCGTAATCGCAATCCACCCGGAGATGGCGGCCATGCCGGCGATCGAGATCAGCCACAGGTAAACGGTTTCGGCAGCAATCACGCTGGTCAGCAGCGATAATGCACCAAATGCCAGGGCGTTCATCGGGACGCCTTTTTGGTTTACTTTGCCGAAAACTGTCGGTGCCATTTCATCCTTTGCCATCGACCACAGGATACGGGTGGCCGCATACGTCCCGGAGTTGGCCACAGACAACATGGCGGTAAGAATAATGAAATTCATAATATCGGCCGCATATGGAATGCAGATGTTGTCAAACACGTGGACAAACGGGCTTTCAATTACGCCGGCCTGCTGCCAGGGAATCAAGCCGGCCAGCACAAAGATCGCCAGGATGAAGAATACGATCGTCCGCCATACCGTATTGCGGATCGATTTGGGGATCGTCGTTTCCGGATCCCGTCCCCCGTAAAATGGCTGAGCAAAGGCGCGGGCTGGCCGTCTTTTAGCGGGATCAGACGGAACATCGCCGCTCCGCCGAGCACGATAAACAGCAGAATCACCAGCACCTTGATGCCTGCGAACCAGAACTCCGCTTCCCCAAATGCTTTCACCGACAACGCGTTGAGCGGAAACAGGGCGATGCCAAACACCAGGCACCATACCCAGACGGGGATGTCCGGGAACCAGCGCTGCATCAGCATGCCGGAGGAAGTCAGTTCCAACCCGAGCGTGACGGGCCAGCTTAGCCAATACAGCCAGCCGACCGTAAATCCGGTGGCCGGTCCGATGTACCTGGTTGCGTACGTCTGAAACGAACCGGACACCGGCATGGCAACCGCCAGTTCTACCAGACAAAGCATGACCAGGTACATGACAAATCCGCCGACCAGGTACGCCAGCACCGCCCCACCTGGACCCGCCTGGTTGATCGTGTAACCGGAACCGAGGAACAATCCCGTGCCGATCGCGTTCTATTTCAGAATGTAAGCAACAATCGTGCCAATCCGGGAAAAGCGCAAAAAACATGCGAATCGCTGGCGTGAATCAGGAACCATACGATGCAGCAATCAGTGAATCGTCCCTAAAACGGGCTGGTTGATAGAATAACTGGAGACAGGTGTACAAAATTTTTGCGGAACTGCAAAGACATCGTGCAACAAATAAGGAATGTGCAAACAGATTTTGCGTTTTGCTAGGCAGCACACTGTGAGTCACAAACGCTATCTGGTGGATGGCGAATTGAGACGCCCGTTGATCGATGCCTTGTCGGTACTGCCGAACTGGCAGAATATTGACAACGACAGCTGCGATCCATAAAATATAAGTAAGTACTTACTAAGAAATGTGTGGCGGGGGATCATATGTCTCGTTTATCTGCTGAGGAACGTGCAAAGCAAATTTTGCAGGCTGCAACCGAGGTTTTTGCCCAATTCAATTATCAATCGGCGACAACTAGCGAAATCGCGCGACATGCCCAAATCTCCGAAACATTGATCTATCACCACTACGAAAGCAAAAAAGATTTATTTCTCGCCATTCTGAAGACTGTGTCGGAAAAGATCATTCACCGATGGGATCACATTTGCCGACAATTCCCATCTTCTTTGGATCGCCTGTGGAACATCGGCATTTCTTATATTCGGGAGCAACGAACCCATCCCAATGAACTAAAAGTCCTGTTTCAAGCGGTGTCCGAAGTGAAAGATCCGAATGTGCAGGCGGTCTTGCAGCAAACGTACAGAAGTTATGTGGCTTACCTGGAACAAATCATCCGTGAAGGTCAGCAACTGGGGGAGATATTGGAATCCATCGATGCGAGAAGAACCGCTTGGGAGTTGGTAGGCAGCGGCGCCACCAATAGTCTGTTTTTCATCCTCGGACTTGAAGAGTGGACCTTGGAAGATCAGGCGGATCGCTTAAAGAACTTGCTCCGGCAGATTGCTAAACACCCGCTTCTTTGGTGAATTCCATTCATCTGTCGGAGAATGGCTTACATAATGAAAGGAGAGAGGATCGATGACGCTGTCAAGCTGGCAGAATCCCTACTCATTCGATGCTTTTTTGGAGAAACGGGAGGCGTTTGATTTTTACCGCGACGACTTTTTCCTGCAAAAAGCGGTCCGAAAATACGCGGGAGCGGAGTGGGAAAGCCTGCATGAAAAACTTCTTGCATTCTCGCCGAAAGTTTCCTTCCGCTGGCGGAAAATGACCGAGCGGATCGCCCGCCCGGATGTCCATCCGACGATTCTCCACTATGACGCTTTTAATCATCGCATTGACCGGATTGTCAGGCCGCATGAGAGCCTTGTGCTGGAAAAGGAAATTTTTTCTGAAGGGCTCTTCTCGGATCGGGTTACTTCTTGGGAAAGTTTCACAAAACGCCTATTGATTCATGAGTTGGGCGAATTTGGCGTTACCTGCCCTATCGCATGTACCGATGGGTTGATCGCTCTGATTGAACATTTTCACGGTCATGGGATCGCGGAGCTCGACTCCATTTTGCTGCATTGTAAAAATGGGATTAACGGAGACTTTGGGATTGGTGCCCAGTTCATGTCGGAAATCCAGGGGGGGTCGGACATCCCAGCCAATCTTGTGGCCGCGGTTCCCGATGGACGTTTTTACCGACTGTACGGGACCAAGTTTTTCTGCTCCGCGATCCATGCTGACTATTCGGTAGTCACCGCAAAAGTGTCAGGGAGTGAACACGTGGGCACCTTTATCGTGCCGTCGTGGTTGCCCGGTGACAAAGACCGGGAGCGGCGAAACGGGTATGCGATCAACCGAATCAAGTGGAAAATGGGAACTTGTGAACTGCCGACGGCGGAAATTCATTATGACGGTGCGGTTGCCTACCCGATCGGGCCGCTCGATCGAGGTGTGGCAACGGCTGTCGGGATCGTTTTGACCCTTTCCCGTTTGTCCATTGGCTCGGCCAGTTCCGCTTTCATGCTGCGGGCGGCCAGAGAAGCGCAGATGTACAGTGAATTCCGGGATGTGTTCGGAAGAAAAATTGAACAGTATCCGTTGGTAGCACGCCAGTTGAGGTACCTCAAACATGCGGCCGAACGAACGACCGCAGGAGCTTTCAAGATTTATGATCTGTTCCTTCGCTTGGGCAAAAGGAATCAACCCGGATTGGCATCCGATGAACCCCTCGAGATCCGGAAACGCCGATTCGATTTTCGAGAACTGGTTCTCCTGCAAAAGATTTGTACAGCGCAGGAGACGGTGGATGTGGTGCGAAAGGCGATATCCATTCTTGGCGGACACGGAGTGATGGAAGATTTCTCCGCCTTGCCGAGACTCTTGCGTGACGCGATGGTGAACGAATTGTGGGAAGGCCCGAAAAATGTGTTATTGACGCAAATTTTCCGGGATCTGCAAAAAGCCGCTTCCTGGTATGCACCGCAAGAATTTGTTGCCAACAATTTGGCGGGAGCGCCCGCCGATAAAATCAAACAATTGTCAGAGGCACTCACAAAGCTGATGAAACGCCCGGTTCTTGGCCACCCGGATGACCAGTCGATCCAGGCGGCTGAAGATTGGGAAACATTTTGCGCCGACTTCTTTAGAACGTACCAGGAGGTTGCGTTAGCGGAAATTCAATGATAATTCATGTTGGACCTGGGAGGTACCTGTGATGGAAGCGACAATCGGCGAAATTCTGTCCCATCGAGCCTATCTGTCACCCAATCTGGAAGCGGTGGTGTGCGGCGAAAAGCGGTTCACGTACGAGCAGCTGAATGTGCGGGTCAATCAATTCGCAGCATTCCTGTTAGAGCGAAACTGCCGGATTGGGGATCGAATCGGCCTTTTGTGCAAAAACCATGATTCATTCCTGATCGCTTTCTATGCAGCCGCCAAGATCGGTGTGATCACAGTGCCGATCAATTGGCGACTGCATCCCTCAGAGATCGACTATATACTGGAAAACTGCGAAATTTCCGTTCTAATTTACGATTCCGGTTTTTCCGGGGTGGTGGAGCAACTTTCGGCTGTCCAATCGGTTCACACGTTTGTTCAAGTGGGGGATACCGCAGGCAAACATATCAAATTTGAAGCCAGTTTGACGGGCAGACCTACCAGGGAACCGGATGTGGATATAAAAGGCGAGCAGCCTGCTGTCATCATGTACACTTCGGGAACCACCGGAAAACCGAAAGGAGCCATTCTTTCCCACAATAACTTTTTTTCCACATCAGTTGGAACGGTACGAACCATCGATTGGCGGTACGGGGATCGTTTTCTTTCGATGACGCCCGCGTTTCATATTGGGGGGGTGATTCCGCTGGTTACCTGCGTGCATACAGGCAATACTATCTGTTTCATGCCGGATTTTAACCCCATACAAGTCTGGCAAACCGTGCAGGATGAGAAAATCAATTTAATGATGTCGGTACCGGTGATGCTACAGGTCATGTTACAAGTTCCGCAGTTGGGCTCTTTTGATAAATCATCAATTCGATCCATTATCTGCGGTGCCTCCCCGGTCCCGGAAACCGTGATCCGTACCTACTATCGGTTGGGGATCAAAGTGGAACAAGTTTATGGAATCACAGAATATTCCGGAGCCGTTACATTCTGGACGCATGAGATGGGACTGGACAACTGCGCTTCGATGGGAAAATCGGTGTTTCACGGTACTGTCAAAATTGTGGATCCAGTGAGCGGAGCGGACTTGCCGGCTGGAAAAATTGGTGAAATTGTATGCAAAGGCCCACAGGTTTTTTCCGGGTATTGGAGGAATCCTGAGGCAACCGAAAAGACGATCAAAGACGGATGGCTGCATACGGGGGATCTTGGCAAGCTGGATGAAAAGGGATTTTTGTATGTCATCGACCGGTTAAAAGACATGATCATTAGTGGCGGAGAAAACATCTATTCGGCAGAATTGGAGGCTGTCATTGCCGCTTTGCCGAACGTCGCCGAAGTTGCGGTGATCGGGGTGGTTGATGATACATGGGGAGAGGTACCTAAAGCGTTTATTGTCAAGGTACCTGGAACGAACTTGAACGAGCAAGAGGTACTGGCATTTTGTGCCGAACGGTTGCCGAAATTTAAAATTCCCAAATACATCGAATTCATTGATGCACTTCCGCGAAATGCTGTAGGCAAAATCCTAAAAACCGCGCTGCGAAATCGTGCGCGCTAAAGCTTGTGACCGGAAGCCGACTGTCCTTCCCTGCCGGTTCCGGATGCATCCGGCGGGGTAAAACAGCATGGACGCATAAGTCTCTGTATGTTAGAATATCCTTAGGAAATAGCAGGAGGGAGCTAAAGCCCCCTCCTGTGGAGATTAGTGTTGGCCCCCGCGATCTTTGCCGGATCGGGGGCCTTTGCCTTTGTTTAGAGCTTTGATAGCCAGCGCGAGTCCTTTCAAGAAGGCCCCTGCGGCTGCCAAAAGCTCGGCAAAAGTATGCCAACTCATCCCACATCACCTCCTTTCCTTGGAGGTGAAAGGAGAGGGAAAGTCCCTCCAAATTTAGTCTACCATAAAATTGATAGGTATAGTATGTGGTACCAGAACTCGTGTTTTGGGAGGAATTGGTGAAGAACGATTCCGGCTCACCGAATCTTGTATTTACGCAACCGGTATTGCAGATTTTGCCGGCTGATGTTTAATTCCTGGGCGGCGCGGGTGATGTTGCCGTTGTGTTTGGCCAGCACCTGCCTGATATATTGCGCTTCGTACTGGCGGATCGCCTTTTGCAGGCTTGGCGCTTCGCCATCGGTTCCCGGCAAGCCCTGCGCGGACCCGGCTTTGTCCGGCTGCAAGTTCACTCTGCGGCGCAGATGACCGGGCAGATGGTCGAACGTGATGACCGGTTCGTTGCCCATCAGGTTCATTGCGCCTTCGATCACATGTTCCAGTTCACGGACATTTCCGGGCCAGTCGTAGGAATCGAACAAATCCATCACCTGCTCGCTCGCCGACCGGACGTCCATTTGAAACAGCCGGTTGTATTTGCCGATAAAATGGTCTACCAGCAGCGGGATGTCCTGTTTCCGTTCCCGCAACGGCGGCACAAACAACGTGACCACGCTGAGCCGATAGTACAAGTCTTTGCGCAACCGGTTGTTGGCGATCATGTCGATCGGATCCTCGTTGATCGTCGCGATAATCCGCACGTCGATTTCCTTTTCCTTCGTGTCGCCGATCCGCCTCACCGTTCTTTCCTGAATCACACGCAACAATTTGGCCTGCAGCCCCAGGCTGAGGGAGTTGATTTCGTCCAGCAGCAGGGTGCCGCCTTCCGCCTGTTCAAACAGACCGGGCCGGTCGACCGAACCGGTGAAAGCGCCGCGCTTTGTGCCAAACAGCAGGCTTTCGATCAGCGTGTCCGGCAAAGCGGCGCAGTTTTGCGAAATAAACGGTCCGGCTGCGCGGGAACTTTCATTGTGAATGCTTTGCGCAAACAGTTCCTTCCCGGTTCCAGTTTCGCCCACGATCAGGATGGATGAGGAGGTACGGGCGGCCCGTTTCGCGTTTTCGATCACTTCCAGAAAGTTGTCGCTGTTGCCGATGATGCTGTCGAATGTATAGCGGGTGCCTTTTTTCAGGATGTTTTCGCGGAGCATCCGTTCCATTTTGGTGACGTCTTTCGCAATTTCGACCGCCCCGATAATCTTGTTCTCGTGAAAAATCGGGAACGTGTTGTTGACGGTCGTAATTTCATTGCCCTTGAAGTTAAAGTAGGTCTGCTTGACGTTCTTGCTCGATTTCCCCTCGTGCAGCGCCTGCAGCAGGGTGCTGTGCTGGTTGTCCGGAAACTTGAACACATCCAGCAGATTTTTGTTCAGCACATCTTCCTTTTGCATCGATTCGATCCCCGCCATTTTGCGGTTGTAGATGATTGTCTTCCCCGTTTCGTCCACCACGTGCACGCCTTCGTCCAACTCTTCCAGCAGATGCTCGTAGATTTTCAGCAATCGGTTCATTGAATTCCCACCTTCCATTCAAAATGGTACTCGATTTTCATTTGGAACTGCAAATATTTTTTGCGTGATGGATGCAAAAGTAAGATTACGTGCAAAAAATTTGTTCTGAACGAGCGGTGCAACCCGCCCAATTTCCGCTGAATCTAGCGTTGGCATCAAAATTGCAGACAGACATAACAGGAAGATTTTCATCAACCGATGGGAGGTTGCTTGCATGTTGCCAGCTGCAGAAGGAGCAATTTTCAGTTCTGCTGATGTGATCGAACGGGAAGAACGTTACGGGGCGAAAAACTATCATCCGTTGCCGATTGTGATTGCCAAGGCGGAGCGGGTATGGGTGGAAGATCCGGAAGGAAACCGCTACATGGATATGCTGAGCGCGTATTCCGCCGTGAACCAGGGACACCGACATCCGAAAATCATTCAGGCTTTGAAAGAGCAGGCAGATCGGGTGACGCTGACGTCCCGCGCTTTTTACAACGACCAGCTGGGGCGGTTCTACGAAAAGGTGGCCCGGCTGACCGGCAAAGATATGGTGCTACCAATGAACACCGGGGCGGAAGCGGTCGAAACGGCGATCAAGGCGGCCCGGCGCTGGGCGTATCAAGTCAAAAAAGTGCCGGAAAACCAGGCGGAAATCATCGTCTGCGAAGGAAATTTCCACGGCCGGACGATCACCATCACCTCTTTTTCCTCCACCAACGAGTACAGGCGGGGATTTGGGCCGTTCACGCCGGGGTTCAAGGTCACTCCGTATGGGGACATCGAGGCGTTGAAGCGGGCGATCACCCCGAACACGGCCGCCTTTTTGGTCGAGCCGATCCAGGGGGAAGCGGGTATTGTGATTCCGCCGGAAGGGTTCTTGCGGGAAGCGAAACGGCTTTGCGAGAAAAACAACGTGCTTCTGCTGGCCGATGAGATCCAAACGGGCTTTGGCCGCACCGGGAAGCTGTTTGCGTGTGACTGGGAAAACGTGGTGCCCGACATGTACATCATGGGCAAAGCGCTTGGCGGAGGCGTCTTCCCGATTTCCGCGGTGGCAGCCGACAAGGAGATTCTCGCCGTGTTCGAACCCGGATCGCACGGTTCCACGTTCGGGGGCAATCCGCTCGGCTGTGCGGTGGCGGTGGCGGCGCTGGAAGTGATCGAAGAGGAGGATCTGGTCAACCGTTCGTTGGAGTTGGGCAACTATTTTGCGGAAAAGCTGCGAACGATTCAAAATCCGGACATTCGCGAAATCCGCGGCAAAGGGCTGTTCATCGGCGTCGAATTGACCGGCAAGGCCCGCCCGTATTGCGAACAACTGAAGGAACTCGGGGTGCTGTGCAAGGAGACGCACGAAACGACGATCCGATTTGCGCCGCCGCTGGTCATCACCAAGGACGAACTGGATTGGGCGTTTGAACGGATTCGCAAAGTGCTGTGTCCGGCAACCGGGAGGTAACTTGCATGAAAAAAACGGTATCGATCATAGGAGTCCCGCTCGATCTGGGACAAGGCCGGCGGGGAGTTGATATGGGAGCGTCGGCGATTCGCTATGCCAACTTGCATCAGCGGATGGCCAGGCTCGGGTATGAGGTGGTCGATTTGGGGAATGTGAACGTGCCGACTCCCGAATCGCACCGCGTCACCAACACAAAACTGAAGTACATGCCGGAAATTGTCACCGTATCGAACGAACTGGCGCGATGGGTGGAGAGCGAAATGCAAGCGGACCGTTTCCCGATCATTCTCGGCGGCGATCATTCGATCGCGATCGGCAGCGTTGCCGGTGTCGCGAAAGCGGTCGAAAAATTGGGCGTGATCTGGTTTGACGCACACGGCGACATGAATACGGAGGAAACGACGCCTTCCGGCAACATCCACGGTATGCCGCTGGCAGTCGCGCTCGGCCTGGGCCATCCGGAACTGACCGGCGTGGCTGGGTTCTCGCCGAAATTGGAGGCAAAAAATGTGGTGATCGTCGGCGCCCGTTCGCTCGATCCGGAGGAGAGGCTGCTCATCAAGCAGACGGGTGTTTCCGTCTTCACCATGCACGAGATCGACAAAATGGGCATGTCGGCCGTCATGGAACAGGCGATTCGGATCGCATCCGAGGGAACGGACGGTGTGCATTTGAGCCTCGATCTGGACGCGTTTGACCCGCGGGAAGCGCCGGGAGTCGGCACGCCGGTGCTCGGCGGCGTCACGTATCGCGAGGGTCATCTCGCGATGGAGATGCTGGCTGCTGCCGGTGTGCTGACCTCGGTTGACGTGGTCGAGGTGAACCCGATTTTGGATGTGGAGAACCGGACGGCCCGGGTGGCGGTCGACATGATCTGTTCGCTACTGGGCGAAACGGTTTTATAATCATGTGCAAATACGGGAATTCTTGAGAAGAAGCCGGAAAAATCAATGGAGGAATCACACGATGATCGAATTTCGCAACGAACCGTTCACCGATTTTGCCGATCCGGCCAACCGGCAGGCGATGGAAGCGGCGCTGGCCAAGGTGAAAGCGGAGTTTGGCAAGGTATACCCGTTGGTGATCGGCAGGGAGAAAATGTTCACCGACAAACGGGACCAATCGGTTAACCCCGGCAATCTGGATGAAGTGGTCGGCATCCAGTCGCAGGCGGACAAAAAGTTGGTGGATCAAGCGATACAGGTCGCGTTGGAAACGTTCAAGACCTGGCAGCATGTGGACCCGCACACGCGGGCCGGCTATCTGTTCAAGGCGGCGGCGGTGATGCGCCGGCGCAAGTTTGAGTTTGCCGCCTGGATCGTGTATGAAGCGGGGAAAAACTGGGCGGAAGCGGATGCAGACGTGGCGGAAGCGATCGACTTCCTGGAATTTTACGGACGCGAGATGATCCGCCTGGGCGGTCCGCAGCCGTTGGTGCCGCTGCCGGGTGAAGATAACCGTCTGTACTACATCCCGCTTGGCGTCGGTCTCATCATCCCGCCGTGGAACTTCCCGCTGGCGATCATGGCGGGGATGACTGTGTCCGCGATTGTGACGGGCAATACGGTATTGCTGAAGCCGGCATCGCAAACGCCAATCATTGCCGCCAAGTTTGTCGAGCTGATGGAGGAGATCGGTCTGCCGCCGGGCGTCATCAATTATGTGCCGGGTGATCCGGCGGAAATCGGCGATTTTATGGTCGAGCATCCGAAAACCCGGTTCATCTCGTTCACCGGCTCGCGCGACACGGGGCTGCGGATCAACGAGCGGGCGGCCAAGGCGGCACAAGGCCAAATCTGGATCAAGCGGCTGGTGGCGGAGATGGGAGGCAAGGATGCGGTCGTCGTTGACGCATCGGCCGATCTGGAGGAAGCCGCCATTGGCATCGTACAGTCCGCATTCGGGTTCCAGGGACAGAAATGTTCCGCCGGCTCGCGAGCGATCATTCACAAAGATGTGTATGACGAGGTGCTGGCGAAAGTGGTCGAGAAGACGAAACAGTTGCGGATCGGGCTGCCGGAACAGAACTATCCGGTCGGCCCGGTGATCGACCAGAAGGCGTTTAATAAAATCATGAGCTATATCGAAATCGGCCAAGGCGAAGGCCGGCTGATGCTGGGCGGCGGCCGGGCGGAGGGCAACGGCTGGTACATCGAACCGACGATTTTTGCCGATGTAAAAGAAGACGCCCGCATCATGCGGGATGAAATTTTCGGGCCGGTCGTGGCGTTCTGCAAGGCAGACAGCTTTGAACACGCGGTTGACATCTTCAACAATACGGAATACGGCTTGACCGGATCGCTTTACACCAACAATCGCGAGCATCTGGAATATGCCCGCAGACATATGCACTGCGGCAACCTGTACTTCAACCGGAAATGCACCGGCGCTCTGGTCGGCGTCCACCCGTTCGGCGGCTTCAACATGTCGGGCACCGACTCGAAAGCGGGGGGCCGCGACTACCTGCTGTGGTTCATGCAGGCGAAAGTGGTATCCGAGCGGTTTTGATCCGTTTGCGGGAAGGCAGCACATCCAGGCTTGGCACGTCGCCAGGCCTGTTTTTTTGCTTGGCCCACCAGGGAGCCGATTTTTCACCGGCGGTCCGGACGCTATAGATGACTGAAACGGGGTGCCATCCCCTTCTTTCGATCGTGGATCCTGATCGGCTGGCGACTGAGATCGCGGGGCGTACAGGGACTGGCCCCTGCCAAACCCTGCAGCCTGGAAAATCCGCAGTGCTCAGTCAACCGTGTTCCACACCACTGGTTGGGGGAGCAGGCAACCGGCTCCAAGGGGCCAAATCGGTTCTGGCAACAGCTGCACGGGTGGGCGGGGCCAGAACGGCAGCGGATAGAAAACCACCTGCGACTGGCCGGGCGACACCCGCTGCTTGGGCAGCACATAATACAGCGGCACCCAGTCAAATCCCCGTTGCCGGAACCCGTGAATCAGCTTCTGCAGATCCGATTGTGTGTCCCGGCGGTATTGAAACACCGGCAGCCCGTTGCGGAAGACAGGTTTCCCGGTCTGACCGGTGGCCCGCTCTAAAAATGGAAATTCGCGAAATGGATGATAAAACAGGGAGGCTAACCCGTCGAATCCTTCCAGTCGGGACAAGACCCGCTCGACCGTGTTCCGCTCGTCGATATAGCCGA
Organism: Effusibacillus pohliae DSM 22757; assembly: GCF_000376225.1. Classification (NCBI taxonomy): domain Bacteria; kingdom Bacillati; phylum Bacillota; class Bacilli; order Caryophanales; family Alicyclobacillaceae; genus Effusibacillus; species Effusibacillus pohliae. Next base: position 6,392 of record NZ_AQXL01000117.1, on the reverse strand, counting down.
GCGGTGTCGGAATGTAAAAAACGCCCGTTTCCGACATAAACACGTTTGTGGCTGCCCGGCCTTCCACGTCCGGCTGATAGATTACGCGGCTGAACAGTTCAAAGATCCGCTCCTGCTGGCGGGTGTGCGTATAATGGGGCGACTCCCAAAAATGCGGGTAGAGGCCGGCACGCCGAAACGCGGCCCAACTTTTGGTGACCCGCTGGACCGCATAGGCGGGCGTTTTCGTTTCCGGCGCATTTTTTATGTCAAATTCGAAACCGGTTGCCGTATCCTGATTGTCATCCTTCATTTTCCGGTTGCCGTACTGGTGGGTATAGCCGTGCATGCCAAACAAAGCGCCCTGCTTCTGGGCGGTTTGCAGCAGACCGATGAGCTTTCTCAAGTATTCGTCCGGATATGGATCGTCGATTCCTTTTTCATACCAACTGCCGTCCGATTCGATGTTCTTCCAGCGGGGGATGAGTGCCACGTGAAACGGCACCCGTTCCGCAAACAGATATTCAAAAACGGCGCGTAACCGCCCGAGATCCTCAAGCGTCCGATACGGCCCGCCTGGTCCGACATCTTCCAGGCGCAGCAAAGCGGGACGCATGTTGGCAAACGTTTCGCTGCGAACAAGCAACAGAACCCCCTCCCGGATCAGGCTTCTGTAGCATATGCCCAATCTCGGCGAAGAGACGCTGCCAGCGGAAAAATTGGGTGACGGATGGCGAATTTTGCGAGAACGTAGTACAATTTTCCATTGTGAGGAGGAGTTCAGATGATCCAAAAAGTCGAACATGTCGGTATCATGGTGTCGGACGCAAAACGATCGATCCGGTTTTACGAAAATGTGATCGGGTTGGAAGTGATCAAGCGGGAGAAGTTGAACGATCGGGTAGAATTGATCTTCATGGGATTTCCGGGACAATCGGACGTGCAGATCGAGTTGGTGGCCGGAACCGGCGAAACCTATCCGGTGAAAGGCGTGGTCAACCATGTGGCGTTCACCGTGACGGATATTGAAAAGGAATGGGAGCGTTTGAAAGAACTGAACGTGGAACTGATCGACGACGAACCGCGGACGATTCTGGGCGGCGTCAAGGTCGGTTTCTTTTACGGCCCGGACAATGAGCGGCTGGAATTTTTCCAACCGAAGGAGTGAGCGGCTGTGAACAAACCGACCCGTCAAGATGCCGATTTGATGCTCAAACTGTACCAACAGTTTGAGGCGGACCGGATGCGTGCCGCCAGAAAGTGGATGGCGACCGAATTTCAGGTGTCCACTTACGAACGGTTTGTCGAGCGGCATCCGCGCGGCAGCGAAGGCTTTGACCATTTTACCGGATTCTGCGGATTTTTTGAGATGATCGGGACGTTTTTCAAGCATGGGTTGCTGCATCCTGACCTGATTTTTGAGATGTGGTACATAAACGGTTTTTACGGCCCGGTGTATCCGATCATCGACGGCTGGCGCAAACAAGGCGACAAGCATATCGCGGAGAACTTCGAAATCCTTGCGCTGGCAGAGCTGGACTGGATTGCGAAAGTCAAGGGAGAGCAGTACGTGCCGACCGTCCCGTATCGGAAGAGATAACTGATTGCTGCCGAATCGCCTATTTCAAAGTAGCGGTGGAATTGAAATGCTCGTACCGATGGGTACGGCATATTTTTTTGTTGCGTAACCCGCGGTGATGCCGTACAATCTTCTAAATATGCCAGTTGCTGGGGGATAGGAGGAGTGGTGCCATGCATCGATTGCCCTTTTTTATCGTCGATGTGTTTGCGGAAGCAAAATATGCCGGTAATCAGTTGGCCGTATTCCGGGGGGCCGGCGGCCTTTCCACGGCGGAAATGCAGAAAATCGCCAGAGAGATGAACTATTCGGAGACGACCTTTCTCCTGTCGGACGAACAGCAAAACGGCGGATATGACGTGCGGATTTTTACGCCGGAGGAGGAGGTTCCGTTCGCCGGCCATCCGACGCTTGGCACCGCCTTTGTGATTCAACGGGAGATTGCCGGGAAGGCGGCCGATACGATTGTGCTAAACCTGCGGGTCGGCCAGATTCCGGTGACATTCGGCGGCGCGGGGGGAGAGAACGATCTGCTGTGGATGAAACAAAATCAGCCCGTGTTTGGCGAAACGGTCGATCCGCAGCGAATCGCGAAAGTGCTGAGCATTGAGGAGGAAGACATCGATCACCGATTCCCCGTGCAGGAAGTGTCCACCGGGCTGCCGAGCCTGATTGTTCCGTTAAATTCGCTGGACGCTGTCAAGCGGAGCCGCACCAATCGGGACGAGTATTTTGCACTGGTCGACAAGCTGCAAGCGAAAGCGATTCTCGTCTTTTGTCCGGAGACGTACAGCAGCCAAAATCAGGTAAACGCCAGGGTGTTCGGCGACTATTTCGGAGTGCCGGAAGATCCGGCGACTGGGAGTGCCAACGGAAACCTGGCCGGTTATTTGGTGAAACACCGGTATTTTGGCCGGACGCAGATCGATTTGAGGGTCGAACAGGGGTATGAAATCGGACGGCCTTCTCTGCTCTATCTACGGGCTGAGGAAAAAGCGGCCGGGATTGAGGTGTCCGTCGGAGGCCATGTGGTGATGGTGGCGAAGGGAGAATTCGTATAAGGGGGAATCCGGATGCATCAATCCTTGTACAAGCTGAAGCAGTGTCCGAGCTGCGGCAAGTCGCAGCCGCAACTGGACTGGGTCACGTGGTGTTCGAAATGCGGCATGGTCGTCTGTTCCAACTGCGTGCATCAGGTGCACCGTTGCCGGGATGGATTCTCGTTTGGCATTCCGGGACGCGGCACCCGCTATTTCGAGACGATCCGTTTGCATGAAAACGAATTTTGAACGGCCATGCACCAGCCGCTAGGTATTCGCATACCTTGTAACAGCGAGACGGTGTCGCTATGCAGGCGGCGAAGGGGATGCGAAATGGCGTATCGAATCACCGTTGATATGTCGGAACGAAAATTGTATCTCTATCAGGACAGCGAACTGGTGAAAACGTATCCGGTCGGGATCGGCCGGGTGCTGAGCCAAACGCCACAGGGCGAATTCATGATCGTCAACAAGGTGCCGAATCCAGGCGGGCCGTTCGGTGCTTTTTGGATGGGGCTGTCGAAAAGGCATTACGGCATCCACGGAACCAACGATCCTGCGTCGATCGGTAAGCGCGTGTCGCACGGCTGTATCCGGATGCACAACAAGGACGTGCTGGAACTGGCAAAGCGGGTGCCGTTGGGGACGCATGTGACGATTCGGCCGTAACATCAGGCAGGCGGCTTGGCGGTAGCCGGGAAGGCCGCCTGCCGCCTGGCAGTTGTGACCGCAGCAAACAATGGCGTGGGAAGCGTGTCCCGCGCCATTGTTATTGTCGTACGCCCAATCCGATCAGACGTTTCGAAAGTGCCGGTAGACCAGGGCAAGGATTGATCGGCGGGTGAGAATCCCGGCGAACACCCCGTCCTGGTTCTCGATGCAGATGAATGGGTTGTTGATCGACAGCTCGAGCGCCCGGAAAAAGGTGTCGTTTTCTTTCAGGCGAGGCACTTTGCGGTTCATGATTTGTTCCACTTTGAGATCGCCCAATTTTTCATGTTCGATCCGTTCGATCCCGAGGATCGTATCGAAAATCAGCGTCGTACTGATCAGTCCATGGATGCGAAAATGCAGGTCGAGCACCGGTACGGCCGAATAGCCGGATTTGGTCAATACGAGCAGGGCGTGCTCCAACGAATTGCCCAATTGGACGTGCGCCACATTGTCGGCCGGTATGATCAGCTCCCGGATTTCCTGTTGCAGAAGCAGGCTGTCTCTCATGTTTATGGTCGTCATTCCACACCATCCCCCTTTTTGAAACTCCCCATTCCATGGTGCATGTATGTCAACACGGCCACCCAGAAAGCAAGCGACAGGTAGTGGGACTGTAGAAAAAAGTTGAGCAAATCGATCAGCGACGCCGGTATCAGTGAAAATGCCGCGATCAGCCACGCCTGCCGGTAGCTGAGGCGGATTCTTTGCAGCGAAGCGATCAGCATGGCCAAAAACGAGAACAGGGTGATCTGGACAAAGCTCCATCCGATCATGCCAAGTGACCCGATGACCAGTGCGATCAGCAAGAGAGGCTTCAAAAACGGAACCATCCTGATGATATCGTGTTTTGTCAGTGGATTCCGCAACATCAGTTGGTTTTTGTAGGAAAAACTTTGCTGGACGCCGCGGTTGAGGACGTACAGTTCCGTTTTTCCGAAAACAGCGCCCGAGTTGATTTGATTAAGCGAATCGCGCGGGACGGGAGCCGAAACGTCGACGATTACAGAATACCCGTTTTTCGCGGTTAATGTGACTGGGGTCGGCCCGTCAACCAGCAGCTCGCTTCCATTGTAATGGAACGGCGGCATCTTGGCGGGAAACTCATTTTGCATAAACCATACAAACTGGTTGATCGAATTCGCCATCATCAGCGCTTTCACGCCGGTGACCGATGTGAAAAAAACGAACAGAGTCAGGATCAGCCGCCACAGTTTCTGCTGCGTCAGCCGCTTGTAGGAAGCAGGTCTGCGAATGCTGTGCCAAATTGTGTAGATCAAGTGATTCCCTCCTAATACAATTTATTGTAGCCGTTTGCAAGCGGTTCGTACAGTGGCGGACCTGGAGGATGGAAAAGATTGTTGATCTGGGACTTTCGCAATCTTCCCCGGCAACGGAACTGCATGGTACAATAAATCTGCTACGGGAGCGGAAGGCCGAGGCAAGGATAAAGGAGCGGTAGGATGGATATTCGGGAGACCAATCAACCTGCACAACAAGAGTCAATCGGCCGCCGGGTGCGCGCTCCAAAACGGCGCGGCAAGGGACTTCGCAGAATTTTGCTGTTGCTGGCCGCGTTTCTGATCGGCTTGCTTGCCTACGACCTGATTGCGGTGATGAAGTTTTTGGATCGGGCCAACCACAATCATTTCACACCGATTGGCAACACGGTATCCACCGACAAATGGGAAGGCAAGGAACGGGTGAACGTCCTGCTGCTTGGGGTGGACAACCGCGACAAGGATACGGCGCCGCGGTCCGACACGATGATGCTGGTGTCGATCGATCCGGCAACCGGTCATGCCGATCTGCTGTCGATCATGCGGGATACGTACGTCACCGTTCCGGGGCACGGAAAAAGTAAAATCAACGCGGCGTTCGCCATCGGCGGGCCGGAGCTGGCTGTGAAAACGGTGGAAAACTTTTTGCAGATTCCAATCCATTACTATGTGGTGACCGATTTTAAAGGATTTGAGGGAGTGATCGACGCGATCGGCGGCGTTGACATGAACGTTGAGATTCCGATGAAGTATGTGGATGACGGCGTGTACGACATCAACCTAAAACCGGGCCAGCAGCATCTGAACGGACGTGAGGCCCTGCAATACGTGCGGTATCGGGGAGATGCGAGGGCCGACTTTGCCCGGACCGAACGGCAGCGCAAGCTGGTGAAAGCGGTGTTGGCCGAGATGAAGACGCCGCTCACTTTGGTACGCTTTCCCGCTATGTTGAAACAGGCGGAACCTTATGTGCAGACGAACATGACGGTGAGCGACCTGACTCGCTTGTCCACCGACCTGCTGGCGATCGATTCGGCATCGATGAAAAGCTATCAGATCCCGCCGGACGACCTGTTGACGGAAACGTACAACAATCTCGGTGAGTCGATTCTCGAACCGGATGTGAAAGCGGTGCAAAAATTTGTGCGGGAAGCTTTGGGGAACAGCGGCGGCTCATCCGTCCATGCGGGCTCCGGCTTGTCGACCAACGCTTCCGCCGCTGGCGGAGATGCGGCGAATTCCGGTGGCAGCATGGGGACGAATGCGGCGGCCGGTTCCGGCACAGGCGGCAAAAAAACGGGCCAGCGGACGGCGACTGTGACCGATCCGGTCAACGTTCGCCAGGGGCCTGGCACGAATCATGCGGTGATCGCCTCCGCCTCACCTGGTGAAGAGGTCACTGTGCTGGGCGAAGAGGGCGGCTGGTACAACGTCAAGCTGCGCAATGGAACGGTCGGCTACATTTTTGGGCAGTACTTGACACTGAATCAATAGCGGAACGGCAAACAGGCAATCGTCACGGCGATTGCCTGTTTTTAGTCGTACGCCCAGCATGGGCGTCATCTCTAGGGTGAGAGTCCCGAACGGGGGCTGGCGAGCGCCTACCGTAGCCAAGGGCAAGGGTGTCCGTCGCGAGGCGGAATCTGAAGGAAGCCGGAGGCAAACGCACGGCTTGAGGTACACGAACCCAATTTGAGGCCGTTACAGTCGGATGAGTTGCCTACACACAACGAAATCCAAAGCCGCCAAGGGCTGTAACGGTAGACTTGGGCAAGCGCGGGCGGAAAGATGACGCTCTTATCT